>NZ_JAAGPQ010000111.1:0-22907 GCF_017104985.1 Paraburkholderia sp. Ac-20342
TCCGCGCGCCGTCGGACGCGAGCCTCGCGCTCGCGCGCGAGCCGCGCTGGCGGGCCGGCCAGCAGGTGCTGTTCGCGCCCGTGTCGTTCACCGCGTCGGCGGCATTCTCCGACGCCTGCTTCGACGATCCCCACTGCCGCGACGTGCCGATGCCCGGCACCCGCATCGAGGCGGGGCAGCCCGTCTGCACGCTGCTCGCGCGCGCGGCGTCGCTGGATGCGGTGCGGCGCGCGCTCGACGCGCAGCATGCGCGCGTCGTCCAACGAATCGAAACCTGCGACGAACCCGACTATGCCTTCATCCACTGCCACTCCTGACGCCCCCCCACACGCGGCTCCACCCGACGCGCCGCCGAGCGTCAACGCATTGAGCGAGCGCCTCGTCGCCCGCCTCGTCGATCACGCCGCGCGCCTCGGCGTCGCCATCGCGCGCACCGACGCCGGCACCGTGATCGCGGACGCCGGCGTCGCCGCGCGCGGCGGCATCGAAGCGGGCGTGCTGATCGCGCGCATCTGCATGGGCGGACTCGGCCGCGTCGCGGTGCGCGCGAACTTCGACGCCGCCCCGCTCTGGCCGACCATGCTCGACGTGAGCACGTCCGCGCCGGTGCTGGCCTGTCTCGGCAGCCAGTACGCGGGGTGGAGCCTCGCGGCGACCAAGGAGCAGACCGGCGGCAAGAAATTCTTCTCGCTCGGCTCCGGTCCCGCGCGCGCGCTGGCCGTCAAGGAGCCGCTCTTCGCCGAACTCGGCTATCGCGACCGCCACGCGCGCGGCGCGCTCGTGCTCGAAGTGGACCGCCTGCCGCCGCAGGTCGTGATCGACAAGGTGCTGCACGATTGCGGCCTCTCGCCCGACCATCTGACGCTGATCGTCACGCCGACACACTCTGTCGCGGGAACGGTACAGGTGGTGGCGCGCGTCGTCGAAGTCGCCTTGCACAAGGTGCACGTGCTCGGCGTGCCACTCGACGAGGTCGTCGAAGGCGCGGGCTCGGCGCCGCTGCCGCCGCCCGCGCCGGACGGCATTCAGGCGATGGGCCGTACCAACGACGCGATCCTCTACGGCGGCCGCGTGCATCTGACCGTGCGGCACGACGAGGTCGCGCGGCGCCTCGCCGAGCAACTGCCCGCCGCCAGTTCGCGCGACTACGGCCGCCCGTTCGCGGACATCTTCACGTCGTTCAGTTTCGACTTCTACCAGATCGACCCGGCGCTCTTCGCGCCCGCCGAGGTGTGGGTCAGCAGCCTCGAAAGCGGCGCGACCTATCACGGCGGGCGGCTCGACAGCGCCCTGCTGCAAAACCAGTGGGGCGGCCACGCCGTCGCGTCATGAGCCTCGCTCACGAGATGCCGCCGAACCTGCGCGTCGCGATCATGACCGACGAAACCGGCTGGCACACCGGCCGCCTGAAAAAAGCGTTCCGCGCGCGCGGCGCCGACGCGCGTTGCGTCGATCTCGCCGACTGCCGCATCGACACCACCTGGCAGCCGCACGGGCTCGTCGTGCCGGGCTTCGGCCACGCCCTGCCCGACGCGGTGTTCGTGCGCGGCATCGCGGGCGGCACCTTCGAGCAGGTGACGTTGCGGCTCGGCATCCTGCACGCGCTGCGCGAATCGAGCGTGCCGGTCTACAACGACGCGCGCGCGATCGAGCGCAGCGTCGACAAGTCGATGACGAGCTTCCTGCTGCATCGCGCGGGCGTGCCGACGCCGGCCACGTGGGCCGGCGAATCGGCCGCCTTCGCGCAACGCGTGCTGATGCGCGAGGCCGCGGCCGGCCGCGAGATCGTGCTCAAGCCGCTGTTCGGCTCGCAAGGGCATGGCCTCAAGCGGCTCGGCGCGCGGCGCGGCGTGCTCGCGCCGTTGCCGTCGCTCGCGCCTTACCGGCAGGTCGCTTATCTGCAGCGTTATGTGGCCGGCGGACGGCCCGGCTTCGACTGGCGCGTGCTCGTGATCGGCGGCCGCGCCGTCGCGGCGATGCGGCGCGTCGGCGGCAAGGGCTGGATTCATAACTTCGCGCAGGGCGCGACATGCGAGCCCGCCGAACTCGATCCGCTGCTCGCGCGCACGGCCGTGCAGGCCGCCGCCGCGCTCGGGCTCGACTATGCGGGCGTGGACCTGATCCCCAATCCCGACGATGCGGCGCGGCCGCTCGTGCTCGAAGTCAACGGCGTGGCCGCATGGCGCGGCTTGCAGTCGGTCACGCGGTTCGACATCGCGGCGGCGCTCGTCGACGATCTGCTCGATCGCAAGCTGGCGGCCGTGCCGCGGCGCGCGAGCGGGCAGGCCGAGGACAGCGCGGAACACGTAGCAAGCGCCGCGGTTGGACTGCCGGGCGCCGCGTAGGCCGCGTAGGAGAAACGACGAGCATGAGCGCGATGCGCCTGATCCCCATGCTGGAGCGTCATACCGGCACGTTCGACGTGGCCGCGCCGCAACCCGGCCATGCCCGCGCGCCGCTCCGCGCCCTGCATGCGTACCTCATCGCCGGGCCGCGCGCATGAATCCGCCGCCCGTGCCCGAACCCGGCACGCCCCCCTTCGAGCGCGCCCGCGCCGCTTTCCTCGCAGCCTGCACGCTCGACGTGACCACGCCGAAGCCCGGCAACGTCAGCGTGCAAAGCGCCGGACACGGCATGACCGCGGCGCAGTTTCTCGCCAGCGCGCACGCCTCGCTCGACGCGCTGTTCTCGCGCGGCGCGCGCGTCGGCCAGCGCATTCTCGATGCGGTCACGCGCACGCACGCGGCGGCCGGATGCAATACGAATCTCGGCATCGTGCTGCTGGTCGCGCCGCTTGCGGCGGCACTCGACGAAACCGGCCCCGCGCCCTCGGCCCGCGCCTGGCGAGACGCCGCCGAGCGCGTGCTGGAACGGCTCGACATCGACGACGCGCGCCTCGCCTATCGCGCGATCGCGCTCGCCAATCCGGGCGGCCTCGGCGACGCGCCCGAGCAATCGGTCCACGCGCCGCCGACGCTCGGCCTGCGCGACGCAATGCGGCTCGCGAGCGAGCGCGACCGCATCGCGCGGCAATACGCGAACGGTTTCGCGGATATCTTCGACACCGGCCTCGCCGCCTGCCACGCAGCGCCGGCCGATGCACCCGAGGTGGCGATGCTCAACGTGTTCCTCGCGTTTCTCGGCGGCTGGCCCGACTCTCACATTGTGCGCAAGCACGGGCTCTCGCTGGCGCAGAGTGTCACGCTTGCGGCACGCGAGCAGCACGCGCGCTGGCGGCAAACCCCACTCGCCACGCGCCGCACGCCGGCCGACGCCGAACTCGATGCCTGGGATGCCCAACTGAAGGCGCGCGCAATCAACCCCGGCACCAGCGCGGACCTCGCCGTGGCCACGTTATTCGTCGCGCGCTGCATCGAAGCGGGCCCCGCAGCTCACGTCACGCACGGCGCGCGCGGCACCTGAGCGGGCGGGCGCGATCTGGCACGGAACCTGTTAGTTAGTACCGCCGTGCATCCCTGCACGCCATGCGGCGCCCTGTCCGGACGAGCGCGGGCGGCATCCTGTCAGCAGGTCCATACCTACTCAATTGGAGGAACAGAATGGCCAAGATCAACCGCGTCATGGTCGGAGAGTCGCTGGTCGGCGACGGCAACGAGGTCGCGCACATCGACTTGCTGATCGGACCGCGAGGTTCGGCTGCGGAAACCGCGTTCTGCAACGCCCTCACCAACAACAAGGATGGCTTCACCTCGCTGCTCGCCGTCGTCGCGCCCAATCTGCTTGCCAAGCCGAACACGATCCTGTTCAACAAGGTGACGATCAAGGGCGCCAAGCAGGCCGTGCAGATGTTCGGGCCGGCCCAGCACGCGGTGGCGCTCGCGGTCGCCGACAGCGTCGAGGACGGCACGATCCCGAAGGACGAAGCCGACGACCTGTTCCTCTGCGTCGGCGTCTTCATTCACTGGCAGGCCGACGACGACAGGAAGATCCAGGAGTTCAACTACAAGGCGACGCGCGAGGCGATCCAGCGCGCGGTCAACGGCGAGCCGAGCGCCGCTGAAGTGGTCGCGAAGAAGAGCAGCGTCGCGCATCCGTTCGCGCCGAACTGACGGCGCGCGCCCGCACGGGAGACGCGTGGCCGCTAGCGCCGGGGTGCCGTCGGCGTGCCGTTCATGGTGTGTCATCGGCGGCGTTGCTGGTGGCCCGCCTGGTGACCCGATTGGTGGCCCCTCGGCGGTCCGGTTGGCAGCCCGATTGGCAACCCTATCGGCAGTCCCGTCTCCTCGCTGCATCCGGTCGCTTCACGAACCGGCGCACCGTCGCGCATCCGCATGCGGCGCGCCGGTTCGTGAAGCGGGTTCAATGCTTTCCCAGAGGCATGACATGACCATAAGCTGTCGCGCGCTGCAAGTCGTTACTTCAGTCCTTACCGTTGCCTGCTTCGCGTTGGCGGCATCGCCCGCCTCGGCGCAGAACGCCGCGCCCCGCGCTTCCGCACAGGCGGGCGGCTACGACTATCCGACCCAGGGCCGCGTGGAGTACGTGCTAGGTTGCATGGACGACAACGGCCACGATTTCGCCAACGTCTACAAGTGCTCGTGCGTGATCGACAAGATGGCCGCGGCCTTGCCGTACGACGAATTCGTCGACCAGTCGACGTTCTCGAAGTACGCGACGCTCGGCGGCGAAGGCGGTGCGGAATTCCGCGTCGATCATGCGAAGTCGCAGACGAAGCGGTTCCGCGACCTGCAGACGAATGCGTACCAGGCCTGCGGCCTGGGTCTGCAAAAAACGCCGACGGCGGCAAAATGAGGCAAGGTCTGCGGAAAACACCGACAACGGCGAAATGAAGCAAGGTCTGCAGCAAACGCCGACAACGGCGAAGTGAGGCAAGCTCTGCAGCGAACACCGACATCGGCGAAGCGCAGCTAAGCCTGCAAAAAACGCCGACGGCGGCGAAGTGAGCTAAAGATCGAGGCGAAAAGCGCGGCGAAGCCGCGGCGCCGCTCAACGCGGCACGAGCCCCGCGCCGAGCGACGCATAGCCGGCCACGCCCGCGCCCGTTGCCGAAGCATCGCCGCGCCGCCGCTCGATCTGCACGCCGACCGCCGCGACGTCGTCGAATTTTGCGGGCTTTGCCAGCGAGACGCGCACCCAGTGCGCGCCGAAATCGGCGATCAGCAATTGCGCGATCGTCTCGGCAAGCGCTTCGAGCAGACGCACGCGATGCGTCTCGAATAGCGCGAGCAGTGCATCGCGCACCGCGGCGTAGTTGACCGTGTCCTCGATGCGATCCGTCGCGCATGCGCGGATCGCCGGCACGCCGATCGCGAGATTCACGCGCACCGGCTGGGCCACGTGCAACTCGCCGCTGTCGATGCCGATGATCGTCTGTCCTATGAAGTTTTCGATGAACACGATGTCCATGCGCTCGGGCAACGCGCACGCAGCCGTACTTTCCCCGGCAAAGGCGGGCGAGAGATCATGCGCGAAAGCACTGGAAAAAGCGCTCAGACGAACGGTATCGAGACGGTCCATGATGGATTGGCACTCCTGTGCGACGTGGCCCAAGGGTTGCATGGCGTGCAGGGAACAGCGGCACGGCGGGCGGCACACTGTGTGCCGAAGTTGCCACAGGCATCTGCCTTCGCCCTGCCGGCGCGGTCATGCATGAGGCAACGGAGCAGGAAAAGCAAATTCCGGGCGCGCTGCGGCAACTCAGTGCGAGTTCCGGTTGAACCAAACCGGCATCGGGCGTAAAGTTTTAAATACCCGCCTGAAAAAAGGGCCGGTCGCGAGGCGCATGCGAACGCGAGATTCCGCGGCGCCAGGGGATGACAGACTTGATAAAGCGGCATTCGCGGTGTGTGCGGCACTGAGGGCACCCGACATGGCGCAACGGAGACAAACCCCATGTCGTTGCTCGCTGACAGCGATACGCATGTCCGAGAAGTGCTGAATGTGGTCAATCATCAATTGACCACGCGCCCCACGAGCGACTCCGTCGCCCAGTCGTGGACGCGCTGCATTAACGAATTCCAGCTGGACCCGTCCCGTTTCGTTCCACCGCCCGTCCTTACGCAGTACGAACTCAGCGCGCGCCGCGAGGCGCTCGGCGATCTGATCGCCTGCTCGAAGCTCGAAATGACGACGCTCTATCAGCAGCTGGCCGATCCCGAGCTCGCGGTCGTGCTCGTCGATTCGGGCGGCGTGATCGTGCATCAGGTGTCCTCGGTGCCGTTCGCCGAAGCGGTCGCCGACGACGGCTTTCGCGTCGGCGCGCTCTGGAGCGAGCGCGAAGCCGGCACCAACGGCATGGGCACCTGTCTCGCCGAGCGCGACTGCATCGCGGTCTGCCAGCACGAGCATTTCTATCCGCGCTATACCTCGCTCACCTGCTCGGCCGCGCCGATCTTCGACGACAGCGGCGAGATCGCCGGCGTGCTCGACGTCACGAGCCGCTCGAAGCTGCTGCAACAGCATTCGCTCGTGCTCGTCGGCATGTCGCGGCAGATGATCGAAAACCGTCTGCTCGACGCGCGCTACCGGCACGCCAACATGATCCATTTCCACAGCCGCCCGGAATTCGTCGGCACGCTGCACGGCGGCAAGCTCGCGGTCGCCGACGACAGCACCGTGCTCGCCGCGAATCGCAGCGCCCTGTTCCAGCTCGGCTTCCGCTCGCTCAGCGAGTTGCGCGGACGGCGCATCGAGGAAGCCTTCAACGCGTCGCTCGAAGACATGATCGCGCGCAGCATTCGCGGCTCGTTCCATCCAGTCACCGTCTATAGCGCCAACGCGACGAACCGCTTTTTCCTCGTCGCGCAGACGCCGCAGAACAGCACCGGGCGCGTCGCGCGCGTGCTCGCGCCCGATAGCGCGCCGGCGTCCCGCGGCAGTCAAGGCAGCCACGCCGCGAGCGGCAACGGCAGCAATGGCAGCAGCGCGGCCGACCGGCACCATGCGGCGGCGCCGAAGCTCGACGAAATCGCCCACCTCGAATTCGGCGATCCGCGCATGGCCTCGCAGATCCAGCTCGGCGCGCGCGTGATCCAGCGCAAGATTCCGATCGTGCTGCGCGGCCAGACCGGCACCGGCAAGGAAGTGTTCGCGCAGGCGCTGCACAGCATCAGCCCGCATGCCGACGGCCCGTTCGTGCCGGTCAACTGCGCGTCGCTGCCGGAGAACCTGATCGAGAGCGAACTGTTCGGCTATCGCGCCGGCGCGTTTACGGGCGCGCAGCGCGAGGGACGGCGCGGCAAGATCGTGCAGGCCAACGGCGGCACGCTGTTTCTCGACGAGATCGGCGACATGCCGCTCGTGTTGCAGGCGCGCCTGCTGCGCGTGATCGAAGAACACGAAGTGACGCCGCTCGGCGCCGAAACCACGGTCAAGGTCAATTTCCAGCTCATCAGCGCGAGCCACCGCAATCTGCTCGAACTCGTGCAGAGCGGGCAATTCCGCGAAGACCTCTATTACCGGCTCAAGGGCGTCGAGCTGAATCTGCCGGCGCTGCGCGAGCGCGTCGACAAGCTGCCGCTGATCCACCACCTGCTCGCCAACGAAACCGGCGAGCCGCCCGAGCTGACGCCCGAAGCCGAACAGGCGCTGCTGGCCTACGCATGGCCCGGCAACATCCGCCAGTTGCGGCACGTGCTGCAAATGGCAGTGGCACTCTCCGACGGCCAGCCGATCCGTTGCGAGCATCTGCCGCCCGAGGTCACGCAACGCACCTCGGCCATCGACATGCCGACCGCGCTGCGCCTCGCCACCGCCGACATGGACGCGCATCTGGCCGACGACACCGACCTCTCGACGCTCAACGCGATCCAGCTGAACGAGCGCGAAACCGTGCTGTCGCTGCTCGACGAGCATCGCTGGAACGTCAGCAACGTCGCGAAGGCGCTCGGCATCAGCCGCAACACGCTGTACCGCAAGATGCGCCGGCTGCATATCCGGCTTTCGCACGAAGGCTCGCCGCCCGACGGCATGCCGCTCGATCTCGACGCATGACGCATGACGCATGACGCGACCGCCCGCACGCCCGAACCCAGGCGAGCCCGCCAGCCAGTCCACTCACGAGCCCGCGCGCGATCTCGCCGACTTCAAGCCGGACGCGCGCTTCGCGTGGTGCGTGACCGGCTCGGGCCATCTGCTCGAAGAGTCGATCGCGCTCGCGCTGCGCCTGCCCGGCGTCGATCTTTTTTTATCGGCGGCAGCCGAGGAAGTACTGCCGCTCTACGGCTGGCCACTCGACAAACTGCGCGAAAAATTTCGCGTGCTGCGCGACAACAGCGCGAGCGGCGTGCCGGTCGGCATGCTCTATCACGGCGTCTATCACACGGTCGTGATCGCGCCCGCCACCAGCAACACGGTCGCCAAATGCGCGTACGGCATCTCCGACACGCTGCCGACCAACATGTACGCGCAGGCCGGCAAGCAGTGCATCCCCGGCATCGTCTTTGCATGCGACACAGAACCGAGCGTGATTACGCATAGCCCGAACGAATGGGTCGAATTGCGTCCACGGGCGATCGAACTCGACAACGTCGAGCGTCTCGCGCGCTTCGAATACACGACGCTCGCGCGCTCGCTCGGCGAACTCGAAGCGGCGCTCGCTCAACGCCTCGCGACTCTCGACCTCGCATGGACCACATCCTCTTCCTGACCGGCCGGCTTGCCGAACCGAGCCTGCTACGCGTGCTCGACGGCATGGCGCCGACGCCGTTCAGTTGGGAAGTGCGCGAGATCGGCCTGCAGGTCGCCGCGCTGATGACGGCCGACATGATCCGCCGCAGAGTGCCCGCGCCGCTCGCCGCACAACGCGTGATCGTGCCGGGCCGTTGCCGCGGCGATCTCGATACGCTGAGCGCGCACTACGGCGTGCCGTTCGAGCGCGGCCCCGACGAGGTCAAGGACTTGCCGCAGTTCTTCGGCCACAAGGCGAAGCCGTTCGATCTGAGCCGCTACGACACCGAGATTTTTGCGGAGATCGTCGATGCGCCGCGTCTCGATCTCGACGGCATCGCCGCGCGTGCTCGCGCGTATGCGAGCCAGGGCGCGGACGTGATCGACATCGGCTGCCTGCCGGACACGCCGTTTCCGCATCTCGAAGACGCGGTGCGGCGCCTGAAGGCCGAAGGCTATCGCGTCAGCGTCGATTCGATGCGTAGCGACGAACTGCTGCGCGGCGGCCGCGCGGGCGCCGACTATCTGATGAGCCTGAATCTCGACACGCTCTGGATCGCCGACGAAGTGCCGGCCACGCCGATCCTCGTCGCGCGCGAACCGGGTGACCCAGCCTCGCTCGATGCCGCGATCGAGGCACTGGGGGCGCGCGGCCGCGCGTTTCTCGCCGACCCGATTCTCGACCCGATTCCGTTCGGCCTCGCCGCCTCGGTCGCGCGTTACGTGCGGCTGCGCGAGCGCTATCCCGACATCGCGATCATGATGGGCATCGGCAACGTGACCGAGCTGACCGAAGCCGACACGAGCGGCATCAACGCGGTGCTGCTCGGCATGGCGGCCGAATTGCGCATCGGCGCGGTGCTCACGACCTCGGTGAGTCTGCATGCGCGGCGCGCGCTGCGCGAAGCCGACGTCGCGCGCCGCGTGATGCATGCCGCGCGCGACGCGCAGGTGCTGCCGAAAGGCATCAACGGCGATCTCGCGACGGTTCACGCGAAGCGCCCGTTTCCGTATAGCGCCGCGGAAATCGACGAGCTTGCGCACGGCGTGCGCGATCCGAATTTCCGCGTGCAGGTCAGTGCCGAGGGCATTCACGTCTACAACCGCGACGGCCATCGGCGCGGCGACGATCCGTTCGCGCTGTATCCGCAACTGAATCTCGAGAACGACGGCGGCCACGCGTTCTATATGGGCGTGCAGCTCGCACGCGCGGAAATCGCGTGGCGGCTCGGCAAGCGCTTCGATCAGGACCAGCCGCTCGACTGGGGCTGCGCGGTCGAGCGGGCTGAGGAAGACCTCGGCGTGTGGTGCGCGCCGGGGGAGACGATGAAGAAGCGCTGAAAAACCGCGGCGAACGCGCTGATGAGTGGACCTGGAGCGAACCGACAGCGGATCTGAAGCGCGCACCCGAAGCGCCGCGGTCATTGCGGCACCGCGATACCCGTCCGTTCCTCGACAGTCGCCAGTTCCGCGCGCAGGCCGCGAATCGCCTGCGCGCGATCGTCCGCGCCGAACACCGCCGAGCCGGCGACGAACACGTCGGCACCCGCCTCGGCGATCCGCGCAATATTCGACACCTTCACCCCGCCGTCCACTTCGATCAGAATCGGCCTGCCGGTGCGCTGCATCGCCGCGTCGACGCGCGGGCGCAATAGCCGCAGCTTGCCGAGCGTCGCCTCGATAAACGCCTGGCCGCCGAAGCCCGGGTTGACCGACATTACGAGCACGACGTCGAGCATGTCGAGCACATGATCGAGCACCGCGAGCGGCGTGGCCGGATTCAACGCGAGCCCGGCTTGCGCGCCGTGCGAGCGGATCAGCTCGATGGTCCGGTGCACATGCAGCGTCGCTTCCGGATGAAAGCTGATGAGGTTCGCGCCGGCCTCGGCAAACATCGTGACAAGCGGATCGACCGGCGTGGTCATCAGATGCACGTCGAACGGCAGCGTCGTATAAGGCCGGATCGCCTCGCAGACGAGCGGCCCGACCGTGAGGTTCGGCACGTAGTGGTGATCCATCACGTCGAGATGAATCCAGTCCGCGCCGGCCGCGCTCACGTCGCGAATCTCATCGGCGAGTCGGGCAAAATCCGCCGACAGCAGCGACGGAGCAATCAGGAATTCGCGCATCGCGTTCTCCCTCGTTTTCCTCGTGTTGGTTCGTTTTCCCTGGTTTTTCCCGCGTTTTCCCGCGTTTTTTCCTGAGCGTGGCTCAGTGATAGCGGTGCGCCATCGCATCGAGCGGCAGCGGCTTGATGCGCGCGGCCTGCCCTGCGCAACCGAACGCCTCGAAACGCTCGACGCAGATCGCGCTGGCCGCCGCCGTGGCCGCCTTCAATGCCGCGCGCGGGTCGAACTCGGCGCGCGCGTTCGCGAGCGACTTGCGCAGCGCGCCGCTCATCGCGAGCCGGATGTCGGTGTCGATGTTGACCTTGCGCACGCCATTCGCGATGCCGCGGCGGATTTCCTCGACTGGCACGCCGTAGGTGGCCGGAATCTCGCCGCCGTATTCGCGGATCACCGCGAGCCATTCCTGCGGCACCGACGACGAGCCGTGCATCACGAGGTGCGTGTTCGGCACGCGCGCGTGAATGTCGGCGATGCGGTCGATCGCGAGAATATCGCCGGTCGGCTCGCGGCTGAACTTGTACGCGCCGTGCGAGGTGCCGATTGCGATCGCGAGCGCATCGACGCCGGTCGCGTCGACGAAACGGCGCGCCTCGTCGGGATCGGTCAGCAGGTCCGCGTGCGTGAGCCGGCCTTCTGCGCCGACGCCGTCTTCCTCGCCGGCGGTGCCGGTTTCGAGCGAACCGAGGCAGCCCAGTTCGCCCTCGACCGATACGCCGACCGCATGCGCGGCATCCACCACGCGGCGGCTTACCTCGACGTTGTAGTCGTAGGCGGCGGGCGTTTTCTGGTCGGGCAGCAGCGAGCCGTCCATCATCACCGACGTGAAGCCCGAGCGGATCGCCTGCTGGCACACGGCCGGGCTCGCGCCGTGATCCTGATGCAGCACGAGCGGAATGTCCGGATGCGCCTCGATCGCCGCGAGCACCAGATGACGCAGATACGGCTCGCCCGCGTATTTGCGCGCGCCCGCCGACGCCTGCAGGATCACCGGGCTGCCGGTAGCCTCGGCGGCCCGCATGATCGCGTGAATCTGCTCCATGTTGTTGACGTTGAACGCGGGCACGCCGTAGTCGTGTTCGGCCGCGTGATCCAGCAGTTGCCGCAGGGTGATGAAGGCCATGATTCACTCCTCAGGACTCAAAAGATGAAAGCGGATCGGGGGCGCAATGGGGGCTCGGTGCCTATGGCTCGGTGCTTGGGACTCGATGCTCAGGGCTCGATGATTAGGACTCGGCGCTTCGGGCTCCGCGCCCGATGCTCAGCGTGTCGCGCCCACAACGCGCCGCGCTTCGTCCACCACCGCCTGCGTGGTCAGCCCGAAATGCTCGAACAACGCGGCGGCCGGCGCCGATTCGCCGAACGTATCGATACCAACCACGCCGCCGTCGAGCCCCACGTATTGCCGCCAGAACGCGCGCACGCCCGCTTCGACCGCGACGCGCGGCACGCCCGGCGGCAGCACCGCGTCGCGCCATGCGCGCGGCTGGCGGTCGAACACGGTCGTCGACGGCATCGACACGACACGCGCGGCGATGCCGGCGGCGGCGAGCGGTGCGACGGCATCGAGCGCAAGCGCGACTTCGGAGCCGGTCGCGATCAGCACGATCCGAGCGACGGGTTGTGCGGGTTGTGCGGGTTGTGCGACGGCTTGCGCCGCTTGCTCGCCCGGCGCTTGCAACATATCACCCGCCCAGTCGCGCAGCACATAACCACCCTGCGCAATCGCGGCGATCTGCTCGCCCGAACGCGTGACGAACGGCAGGTTCTGCCGGCTCAGCAGCAAACACGACGGCCCCGGGCGTTCGACCGCGCTGACCCACGCCTGCGCGGTCTCGACCGTGTCGCACGGACGCCATACGTCGAGCCCGGGAATCAGCCTGAGGCTCGCGGCATGTTCGACCGCCTGGTGGGTCGGACCGTCTTCGCCGAGGCCGATCGAATCGTGCGTGAAGACGAAGATCGAGCGCGTCTTCATCAGCGCGGCCATGCGCAGCGCGTTGCGCGAATAGTCGGAGAACGTGAGGAACGTGCCGCCGAACGGCAGATAGCCGCGATGCAGCGCGATGCCGTTCAGCACCGCGCTCATGCCGAATTCGCGCACGCCGTAGTGCACGTAGTTGCCGCCGCGCAGGCCGCCGCCGTTTCCGTTGCCATCGCTTCCATTGCCATCGCTTGCGGCGCTTGCATCGCAGCCGACCTCGACCGCGCCCGGCCAGTCGGTCAGGTTCGAGCCGGTCAGGTCGGCCGAGCCGCCGAGCATTTCCGGCAGGCTGCGCGCGAGCGCGGCGATGGCCTGCTGCGAGGCCTTGCGCGTCGCGAGCGTGGCGGCCGCGCCATCGGCATCGCGCAGCAGCGCGCGCACCGCATCGCGCCACTGCGCGGGTAACTCGTTGCGCACACGCCGCTCGAACTCGGCGGCCTCGTCCGGATAGTGCCGGCGATACGCCTCGAAGCGCTCGCCCCACCCGGCTTCGTCGGCGGCACCGCGCGCGCTTGCGTCGAACTGCGCGCGGATTTCGTGCGGAATCACGAACGGCGCATGCGGCCAGTCGAGCGCGAGGCGCGTGCGCGCAACCTCGTCGGCACCGAGCGGCGCGCCGTGCACGTCATGGGTGCCGGCCTTCGACGGCGACCCCTGGCCGATCACCGTGCGGCAGCAGATCAGCGTCGGTCGGCCGGCGCCGCGCGCCTGCTGCAACGCGCGATCGACGGCCTCGACGTCGTGGCCGTCCACCTCGCGCACGACGTGCCAGCCGTAGGCCTCGAAGCGCGCGGGCGTATCGTCGGCGAACCACTGCGCGACATGACCGTCGATCGAAATGCCGTTGTCGTCGTAGAGCACGGTGAGCTTGTCGAGCTGCAGCGTGCCCGCGAGCGATGCCGCTTCGTGCGAGATGCCTTCCATCAGACAGCCGTCGCCCACGAACACATAAGTGCGGTGATCGACGATCCGATGCCCGGGCCGGTTGAATTCGCGTGCGAGCAGCGCCTCGGCGAGCGCCATGCCGACGCCGTTCGCCAGCCCCTGGCCAAGCGGCCCGGTGGTCGTTTCGACGCCCGGCGTGACGCCCACCTCGGGATGCCCCGGCGTCTTGCCATGCAGCTGGCGAAAGCGCTTCAACTCGTCGATCGGCAGGTCGTAGCCGCTCAGATGCAACAGCGCGTACAGCAGCATCGAGCCGTGTCCGTTGGACAGGATGAAGCGGTCGCGATCAGGCCAGGCCGGGTTGCGCGGATTGTGTTTCAGATGCCGGCTCCACAGCGCGACGGCAATCTCGGCCATGCCGAGCGGCATGCCGGGATGGCCCGATTTCGCCGCTTCGACGGCGTCGATCGCGAGCATGCGCAGCGCGTCGGCCATCGGGCCGGTGGCCGAGGAAGAGGCCGGGGTAGCGATAGATGCAATAGAGGGTTGCGCGGCAGCACTCATCGAATCTCTCCTTGCGAAATGAACACGGGCTGCGCCGGCGTGGGGCCGGCGCGCGGCAGCCGCATTCGGTTCGGACTTCAAGCACGCATCGGACACGCCTCAGGCACGCGAGCGCCGGTCGATCAGTTGCAGGATCATCGGCGTGAAGATCAACTGCATCGCGAGCCCCATCTTGCCGCCCGGCACGACGATCACGTTCGGGCGCGACATGAACGAGTCGTGCAGCATCGTCAGCAGATACTGGAAGTCGATGCCCTTCGGCCGCGCAAAGCGGATCACGACGAAGCTCTCGTCGGGCTGCGGAATCTCGCGCGCCGTGAATGGATTCGAGGTGTCCACGGTCGGCACGCGCTGGAAGTTCACGTGGGTGCGCGAGAACTGCGGGCAGATGTAGTTCACGTAGTCGGGCATGCGCCGCAGGATCGTGTCGACCACCGCTTCGTGCGAATAGCCGCGCATCGTCTGATCGCGGTGCAGCTTCTGAATCCATTCAAGGTTGATGATCGGCACGACGCCGATCAGCAGATCGGCATGCCGCGCGACATCGACCTTGTCGGTCACGGCCGCGCCGTGCAGCCCTTCGTAGAACATCAGGTCGGTGCCGGACGCGACCTCTTCCCACGGCGTGAAGGTGCCGCCGTCCTGCTTGTAGAGCAGCGCCTCGGCCGCGTCGTGCACGTAGTGGCGAAACTGTCCGCCGCCGTTTTCGCCGTAGCGCGTGAACAGCGTTTCGAGTTCTTCGAGCAGATTCGCCTCGGGGCCGAAGTGGCTGAAATTCGGCGCGCCGTCGCGTTCGTGCTCCTTCATGGCCGCGCGCATGCCGTGGCGGTCGTAGCGATGGAACGCATCGCCCTCGACGATCTGCGCATTGATGTGCTCGCGTCTGAAGATGTGCATGAAGCTCTTCATGACGGTGGTGGTGCCCGCGCCGCTCGAGCCGGTCACCGCGATGATCGGATGTTTGACTGACATGCGTTTGCCTCCGAATGACTGCGTTCTGTGCGCCGAGCGCTGGACGGACCCGCGCCCGGCCGCCCGTCATGCCGTGAAGTCCGGCAGGAACAGCGAGCGCGTGCCGAACAGCGGCGACGTGAAGGGCTTGTCCTCGCCGCGGTCGTATTCGCCGTGATAGCGCGCGATGCGCTCGACCTCGTTCTTCGAGCCGAGGATCACCGGCACGCGGCCATGCAGAGTCTGCGGACGAACGTCGAGAATGCGTTCGCGCCCGGTGATCGAAAGGCCGCCCGCCTGCTCGACGAGGAAGCTCATCGGGTTCGCTTCGTAGAGCAGGCGCAGTCGCCCTTCCATCGCCGGCGTTTTCGAATCGCGCGGGTACATGAACACGCCGCCGCGCATCAGGATGCGATGCACTTCCGCGACCATCGACGCGATCCAGCGCATGTTGAAGTCGCGCGCGCGGCAACCGCTGCGGCCGTCCTTGCACTCCTGCACGTAGCGGCGCACGGGCGGCTCCCAGAAGCGCTCGTTCGAAGCGTTGATCGCGAATTCGGCGGTGTCCTCGGGAATGCGGATATTCGAATGCGTGAGCACGAAATTGCCGATGTCGCGTTCGAGCGTGAAGCCATGCGTGCCGTTGCCGACCGACAGCACGAGCATCGTCGAGGGTCCGTAGACGGCATAGCCGGCCGCGACCTGTTCGCAGCCGGGGCGCAGGAATGCGGCCTGGCTGGCCGGTTCATGCGCGGGCTCGTTGGCGTGCTCATTGGCCTGTCCATTCGCGGCCTCATTGGCATGCCCGTTCGCTGGGTTATTCGCCGGCTCACTCGCTACACGCTCCGCCGCGCCGCGCACGCGCAGCACCGAAAAGATCGAGCCGACCACGCCGTTGATGTCGATATTCGAGGAACCGTCGAGCGGATCGAACGCGAGCAGATAATCGCCGCGCGGGTAGCCGGGCGGAATCGCGTACACGTCTGCCATTTCCTCGGACACCATCGCCGCGAGCAGGCCGTCCCATTCGCAGTGCTGTACGAAAACCTCGTTGGTCGCGACGTCGAGTTTCTTCTGCTCCTCGCCGTGCGTGTTGACGGTTTGCGCGGAACCGTAATGGCCGCCGAGCGCGCCCTTCGTGAGCATCGCCGAAATCGACTTGATCGCGGCCGCCACGTCGATCAGCAGCGCCGAAAGTCCCGCCATCCCCTGCGTACTCGCGGACGGCTGGCGGTCGAGTGTGTCGATCAGAAATTTCGAAAGTGTCGTGCGTCCGTCCTGCATGGCGTTCTCCCTGGAAACGATGATTCGGTATCCCGATTCAGCCCGGCGGTGCCGCGACTGCCTGCGCCGGCGGCGGCTCGTCGAACACGCGGCTCGCGCGCACGTCGGCGGCGTCGATCAGCATGAGCGCGGCGGCATCGATCGGCGCGCCGCCCTGCAGCGCGCTCGCGAACAGACGGTTCGCCTGACGCAGCCGCGCGCGGTCGAGCGCGTTGCGCACCGAGCGCGCATTGGCGAAATTCGGCTGACGGATGCGGCGCGCCAGGTAGTCGGCAAACGCGCGGCGCGAGGCTGCATCGAAGCGGTAATGCAGGCTGCCGAGCATGCGTTCGGCAATTTCGAGCAGTTCCGTTTCCGCATAGTCGGGAAACGTGATGTGATGCGCGATGCGCGAACGAAACCCGGGATTGCTCTCGAAGAACACTTCCATGCGCGACGCGTAGCCCGCGAGGATCACGACCAGATCGCTGCGCTGGTTCTCCATCGTCTGCAACAGGATCTCGATCGCTTCCTGGCCGTAGTCGCGCTCGTTTTCGGGGCGATACAGGTAATACGCCTCGTCGATGAACAGCACGCCGCCCATCGCGCGCTTCAGCACGTCGCGCGTTTTCGGCGCGGTATGGCCGATGTACTGGCCGACGAGGTCGTCGCGCGTCACCGAGACCAGGTGATTGCGGCGGATATAGCCGAGCCGGTGCAGCACCTCGGCCATGCGCAGCGCGACGGTCGTCTTGCCGGTGCCGGGATTGCCCGAGAAGCACATATGCAAGGTCGGCGCGCCACCCGCGAGACCGAGCGAGGCGCGCGCGCGTTCGACCAGCAGATGCGCGGCCACTTCGCGGATGCGCGTCTTCACGGGCGCGAGCCCGACCAGATCGCGTTCGAGTTCGTCGAGCACGTCGCCGATGCCCGAGTCGCGATAGAGCGCCGCGAGGTCGACTTGCGCCGGGGCGGGTTGCAAGGCGCGCGCGGGTTGTCCGGTCTCGCCGGCCTGCGCGGCAGGCGGCGAGGTTGCATCGGCTAGGGCGGCGTCCGTCATGATTGCTCCTTGCTGCGGGTCGGCGCGCGGCTTGTCCCGGGGTTGGCGGGGCGGCTTGTCGCCGGGTTCGGCCTGGTTCGCAGCCAGGTTCGCGCGCATCGCCTCACGCTGCATGGTTGCGTCGTTGCATCGTTCGCGGACCTCAGCCCGCTTCGCCATAGCGCTCGCCAGCCGGCCGGTCGCAGGCATAGCCCGCGATGCCGTAGCGCTGCACGCGCCCCTGCACGTCCTGACGTTGCAGGCGGAAGCCCGGCTCCACGTCGGGCCGATTGACGATGAACGACAGCCGCATCGTCTCGAACGTGCGCACCGAATCGAACGCATTGACCTTGATGTAGTGCTGCGGGCGCGCCGCGCGGCACGCGTTGATCTCCTGCAATACGCCGGCCGCGTCGTGCAGATCGAACATCGGCAGGCCCCACATTTCCCAGTACGTATTGCGCGGATGCGGGTCGTCGGTGAATTCGACCGAACAGGCCCAGCCCTGGCTCAGCGCGTAGTCGATCTGCAAGCCGATTTCCTCGTCGGTCAGCTCGGGCAGAAAGGAGAACGTTCCTTGTGTAATGCGCATGACGAACCTCGTTGATGGCTCATGGATGGATACTGCGTTCGGCACGGCGTCAACGGTCCCCGCGCGCGATGCCGAGGCACCGCGTGGCTGAGTTGCTGCCTTGAATGAACGGCAGTTGGCGCCGGGCCTGCGGGCCGCTGCGCGGCCCGCTCAAAACCCTCAGGCCGCCGTCGGCGTCGCCGCGAAATCGGGCGTATCGGTCGAGGCGTAGTTGAACGTCACGTCCTTCCACGTATCGAGTGCCTGCTTGAGCGGCGTACACCAGCGCGACGCGGCTTCGAGAATGTCGGGCCCTTCGTGCAGAATGTCGCGGCCTTCGTTGCGCGCCTTCACCATCGCTTCGAGCGCGACACGATTCGCCTGTGCGCCGGCCTGAATGCCGGCCGGATGGCCGATCGTGCCGCCGCCGAACTGCAGGATCGCGTCGTCGCCGAACAGGTCGAGCAACTGATGCATCTGCCCCGCGTGAATCCCGCCCGAGGCCACCGGCATGACCTTGCGCAAGCCGGCCCACGGCTGGTCGAAGAAGAGGCCGCGCGACAGGTCGACCTCGTTGCGCGCCTCGCGGCACACGTTGTAATAGCCCTGCACCGCCAGCGGATCGCCTTCGAGCTTGCCGACCGCGGTGCCCGCATGCGCATGATCGACGCCCGCCATGCGCAGCCATTTGGCGATCACGCGAAACGAGATGCCGTGGTTGCGCTGCCGCGTGTACGTGCTGTGCCCCGCGCGATGCAGATGCAGGATCATGTCGTTCCTGCGCGCCCAGCGCGACATCGACTGAATCGCGGTCCAGCCGATCACGAGGTCGATCATCACGATGCACGAGCCGAGCTCCTTCGCGAATTCGGCGCGCTCGTACATGTCTTCCATCGTGCCGGCCGTCACGTTCAGATAGTGGCCCTTCACCTCGCCGGTTTCCGCCTGGGCGCGGTTCACCGCTTCCATCGAAAACAGAAAGCGGTCGCGCCAGTGCATGAACGCCTGCGAGTTGATGTTCTCGTCGTCCTTCAGAAAATCGAGGCCGCCGCGCAAGCCCTCGTAGACGACCCGCCCATAGTTCTTGCCCGAGAGGCCGAGCTTCGGCTTGACCGTCGCGCCGAGCAGCGGCCGGCCATACTTGTCGAGCCGCTCGCGCTCGACCACGATGCCGGTCGGCGGCCCCTGGAAGGTCTTCAGATAGGCGACCGGAATGCGCATGTCTTCGAGCCGCAAGGCCTTGAGCGGCTTGAAGCCGAACACGTTGCCGATGATCGAGGCCGTCAGGTTCGCGACCGAGCCTTCTTCGAACAGGTCGAGCTCGTAGGCGATATAGGCGAAGTACTGCGGCTCGTCGGCGCTCGACGCGGGCACCGGCTCGACGCGATACGCTTTCGCGCGATACATGTCGCAGGCGGTGAGGCGGTCGGTCCACACCACGGTCCACGTCGCCGTCGACGATTCGCCGGCCACCGCCGCCGCCGCTTCCTCGGGCTCGACGCCGGCTTGCGGCGTGATGCGAAACAGCGCGATGACGTCGGTTTCCTTCGGCTCGTAGTCCGGCTGCCAGTAGCCCATCTCGCGGTATTTCATGACGCCTGCCGCGTAGCGCTCGCGCTGGCCGCGCGGATTGCCCGAATGACGCTCCGGCTCGATCACCGGTTGACTGAAATCGTTCATGAGGTGTCCTCGAATGTGGCAAGCGCGCTGCCGGAATGACGCAGCGCTTGAGTTGCACTGTAGGCACGGACACGCCCGAGGGGAATTCACGATTTTATTTGGCAGACTTAACCGATCCGTTATCGGTTGCACATCGTGACGCGCCGTTTCGGGACACGCATGAAGATGGGGGCAAATGGCCCGCAGGCGCGACGAGTACGGCGTGACACCATCGCCGCACTGAGCGGACGCGCGATGGAACACTTTGCTTCGTTTTTGCCACACCGCGCGGCGGCTCGCGTGTTGGCGGCAGGAGCGACTGCATGCGCGCCGCGCGGCGGTCAAGCGGCGGCCGAACGGCCACGCGCGGCGGCGCAATTCGGCGGGCGCTGCATTGTCCGCCGCGAAGAAGCAGATAGAGGTCCGGCAAGCGGCCGGCACATCGTACCGGCAATACGCATAGGCACCAACCCAGGCACAAAGCTTGCATCGATACCCACCGCCACCGAAGTCCGGCATCACGCCGGGCCGGCGGCGCAACGCTGTTTCAACCCATGGAGGAAGCACGTATGCAATGGACGACTCCGAGTTACACCGACCTACGCCTCGGTTTTGAAATCGTGATGTATGTCGCAACGCGTTAAGCCCGCGAAAGGGCCGCACGCCGCGGCCCCTTCGCGGTTCCCGTTGGTGTTTGTCAGCAGTTGAACGGCCGGCCTTCCGGCGCTGTCAGGACACGCGTTCCCATCCATGATCCACGAAACGATCGTCACCACGGCAGCGTGCGATGGCCGTCCTCATATTGCGCCGATGGGCGCGCGCTACGAGGGCGAGCGGATCGTCCTTGCGCCTTTCCGTCCGTCCACGACGCTCGACAACATCGTCGCGTCGCGTGCGGCGGTTCTGAATTTCACCACCGACGTGCGCATCTTCGCGGGCTGCGTCACGCACAGCGCGACCGACTGGCCGACCGTGCGCGCGAGCCGCGTCGCAAGCGTGCGCCTCGCCGAATCGCTCGCGCATGCCGAGCTCGAACTCGACGAGCTGCGCGAGGACGCCGAGCGTCCCGTGCTGCTCATGAAATGCGTGCACCGCGAAAACCACGCGCCGTTCGCGGGCTTCAACCGCGCGCAGTCGGCCGTCGTGGAAGGCGCGATTCTCGTGAGCCGGCTCTTCATGCTGCCGGCCGCGAAGATCGATAGCGAAATGGCCTATCTGCAGATCGCCATCGACAAGACCGCCGGCGACAACGAGCGCACGGCATGGGGCTGGCTCGTCGACGCGGTCGCGCGGCATCGGGCGGGCCTCGAAGCGGCGGGCGGGCAACAACCCGCCGCTGCCGTCCATCACTAGCGCCCTCCAGCCGCCGTTTTCCCGGAGACAACCGATGACCGCCCTGCTCGCCAGCGTTCGCTCGGACGACGAAGCATTCGACGCCGCTCGCGCCGGCGCCGAACTGATCGACCTCAAGGAACCGAACGAAGGCGCGCTCGGCGGCCTGCCGAGCGGCGCCATCGCGCGCATCGCGCGGCAGTTGCGCGCGCGCTATCCGGTCAAGCCGATCAGCGCGGCGATCGGCGACGTGCCGGCCGAGGCGTTCGACGAAATCGCCGCGCGCGTGATCGAGGTCAGCGACGCGGGCGTCGACTACGTGAAGGTCGGCGTCGCGCGCGGACCGGCCGCGCGGCGCTGCATCGAGCAACTCGCGAATCTGCCGGCCACCGTGGTGCCGGTGCTGCTATGCGACGGCGGCATGGACGACGAACTGGTCACGCACGCCGCCGCGCTCGGCTTCGCGGGCCTGATGTTCGACACCGCGAGCAAGGACGGCAGCACGCTGTTCGATCACGTCGACGTCGATACGCTCGCGCGCTGGTTGCGCTGCGTGCGCGAACGCGGCGCGCTCGGCGGCATCGCCGGCGCGCTCGGCTGGGCGCAGCTGGAACAGATCCGCGCGCTCGCGCCCGACGTGGCCGGCTTTCGCACCGCGTTGTGCAGCGACGGACGCCGCTCGCGGCTCGATCCCGAGCGCGTCGCGCAATGGGCGAGCGCGCTGCATGGGCCGGGTTCGGGTGAGCGCGGCGTGGGCGGCGCAGTGGCCGCGCGGGGTGGTGTCGGCACGGTGCGGCTGTAGAGCGGCGCGGCTGCGTCGCTTCACGCTTCATAGCGATTACCCACAGCAATTTTCCACAGCGATTTCCCGTGGCGATGTCCCCGAACCGCTGCGCCTCGCAACTTGCGTCGAAACCCGCCTTCAGTTCCGCACGCGCGCCGGGGCCGCTCGCAATACGCTGTACGTCAACGCGCCGTGCCTCGCCTTCCTCATCGCCCTCGCCTCATGTGACCTCACGCAACCGGAATATTGAGCAGCCGGTCGCGCATCAACGCGACGTTGTGCTTGTCGAATAGCTCGACCACATAGTTCGCGTCGGTCACGTAATCGACGAAACTGCGATCGACCACGCCCGCCGCGGCCAGCGCATCGAGCGGATCGTCGGCGGCAATCGGGCAGGACTTCACGACGATCAGCCGCTCGGCGTTGAGCATCGTCGAGAGCCAGGCGGCGAGGCTGTCCGAGGTCGTGTCCCAGTTGCTCATCGCGTCGGGCGTGTCGCGCATCAAGGCGGTCGGCACCCACACGGCGACATGGCCGTCGCGCAACGTGCGGCGAATCTTCGCCTCGCTCGAGGCCAGCACGAGTTCGGGCGACACGCCCTGCATCAGCAGCGCGTATTGCGTCATCGCGAGCAGACACATGTTGTGCGCGGCGAGATCGTCGAAGCGCCATTCGCTCTGGTACTGGCGCACCTTGTCCGCGAAATCGCCGCCGCCGGGCACGATGACGATGCGTCCGCCGCCGACTTCGCATAGCTCGCTGAGCCAGTGGCGCAGCGCCGGGTCGTGACTCAGACTGCCTCCGATCTTGACCACCCACATGACTGTTATCCTCGCGTCCAGTTGAGTGCCCGGCTGGGTTCCGTCATGTTTCAACACCACGCGCTTCAACACCACGCTTTTCAACACTGCACTTCTCCACACCGCGTTTGAGCAGCGCGACCGCCACGCTCGGCGCGCAGGTTGCCGCCCACGCGGCGCACTCGTCCGGCACGCCCGCGAGCGCGCCGAAGTCGAGAAACTCGCGCGCCTGCTCGCGCGCCAACGCGGCTACGAGGAAGCGGCCGCAGCCCGCGCCCACGAGCGGCGCGGCCACCTCCA
>NZ_JAAGPQ010000010.1:0-139360 GCF_017104985.1 Paraburkholderia sp. Ac-20342
GAGCACCAGACCGGCGGCTTGCTGTTTGAACTCGGGGGAAAACGAACGACGTTGCTTCGGCATCAGACACCTCTCCATGGCGAGCATTCTCGCCTAAATCAGTGTCTGGTTTCATTAGACCACTACACAGTGACATATAAAGGAAAATACGGACACGACGGTCCCGAATTCCGAAGCCTGCAAAACCCGCGCGACCTGCGCAGTATCAAGATCACCCGCTGGTATTTAACGCCGGAGCAACTTGAGCAGCGTTACCTCGCCAAACGCCAGAAGTACGGCATGATGAACCTGCGCACCGGCATGGTGTGCCCTGAAACAGGCCTATGGGAAAGCTGGACGCAAGCCGGAATAGTCGGCAAGGCGGTGGTACGAGCTGGCGACAGGTTCAAGCCACACCTACGACTCGACATGCCACCTGCTGAAGTGCGCTGGATGTGGTCCGGCGAATATCGCCCGGAACGACTGGCCTGATCCGATCCGACCATAAAAGCAGCGGGTCCAAGTCAACCCACCGCATGGCCTCGCTCCATGCGTGATATATATTCGTCTGTCGTTACCTTCTTCAACGAACGCATACCGCGCAACGCTCGCCGCGATCGACCGCGAACCTGCCAATTGCGTCGAACATGGTCCCGCGCCACCCCACACGAGTCCCCATCCGAAACCCATTCAGAGCCATACGGAAATGAAAAAAACATCACGCCGTCATTTTCTTTTGTTGAGCGTCAGCGCGGGTTCAGCGCTCGCACTGTCCCGCACCGCTTTCGCGGCCAGCCCGGCCAATATGCTGAGCGAATCCGATCCGCAAGCGAAGGCGGTCGGCTATACCGAGGACGCATCGAAAGTCGATAAGGCGAAATTCCCGAACTTCGCGGCCGGGCAATCGTGCGCGACGTGTTCGCTATTCCAGGGCAAGGCGTCGGATACGTACGGCGGCTGCACGTTGTTCGGCGACAAGCAGGTCGCGTCGCGTGGCTGGTGTAGCTCGTATTCGAACATGTAAGCGAACATGCAAGCGGGCACGATAACGCAATGACACCATGACGCAATAACGCGTCGCCCGCCTTCCTCGAACGATATCGAGCGCCCCGCCTACATCAACGCCTTCAACACCAGTTGATACGACCGGCCAATCCACACCGCCGCATCACGATGATCGCGCAAGGCATCGCCGGTATTCGGATGCAGAAACACGTCGAGCGCGCCGTGATTGAGCGTGAGCCAGCCGACCACGTCGCCGAACTGCGCCTGCGTGAACGCGAGCTGATACGACCACATCGGATGCGGACCGACCGGCCGTTCGTGAAAGCGGCCGATCTGCAGCTTGTCGCCCCAGTGCGCCGCGATCTGCTCGCGTAACGTCCATGCGGCGTCGCGGCTTGCCGCATCGAAATAGATGTGTGCGTGCCAGCTTTCGATAGCTGACGAATCACGAAAGATCGTATCGGTGTTCATGCTGTACCTGTCTTTATCCGACATTCATTCTGCTTCGCTTTCCGCCGCGGCGCGCGGTGCGAGGCGCATGTGAAACTGGGTCTTATCCTCGCCGACGGTCTCGAAGCCGAGGCGCTCGTACAGCCGTTTCGCGCGATTGCCCTTGAGTACGTGCAATGTGACCGGCAGCGCATCGGCCTCGGCGGCGCGCAGCACGATGCGCAGCACCTGCCCGCCGATGCCGCGCCCTTGCAACGCCGGCGCGATCTGCAATTGTTCGACGAACCATCCGTTGTCGCTGCGATACGCCTTGAGCAGACCTGCGGGCACGCCGTCGATACAGATTACCTGCGCCACCTCGTAGCGATGCAGCAGGCGCGCGCGATGGGCGTCGGCGTCGGTCGGTTCGCCGGCTCGGTCGAGATGCTCGGTCATCGTGGCCTTGCGTAGCGCGAGCAGAAACGCTTCGTCGTCGGGGAGCGCGGGACGCAGGCTCAGGCTGGATCGTTCTGCGGTGAATCGGGCGGACATATCGGCAATTTTTTCGGCGCGTTCGGGCGCGTTTCGGCGCACGGAGCGCGAATAGGAATTGTCGCGCCGGCAGCGTCTTTTTACCATGCGATCATTCCGGCCTTGCCACTTTGTCATGCAACGCGGACATCCGGCGCTCGAACGAGCCGTCACGCGCGAGGCGTGCGTTCCGGCGATAGAAGATGTTTGCGGACGGGCGCAAACGTATCACCGCGAGCGCTACAAGAAAAAATGCCCGCACGTTCCCTCCACTTACGTCTGACCAAAGTCCCGTTGTTACATCGATTCGGCAAATTAACCCGCCAATGCCCCTCGCTTCGCGCAATTGCTTCCGTATGTGCTCGCCTACACTGTTTTCCATGGAGCGACAAATCACCGAGCCCATCGACGCACTCTTCCTCTGCGTCGTGTTTGAACCGTACCGTTGATGGCCGTACGCCGTGGCAGTCGAGCGCGGCGAGCAGCAGGGCAGTGGCAGTTCGCAGTGAGCAGTTGCATGGGTAGTACGCAGTAGACGCACCGCAGTAGAGGCAGTGAACACACCGCGCAATCCACCCAGAAAAACAGGCGCGAATCAGCAGGGGGCGGCCAGGCGCAGTTAAAAACGAGGGGCCGGCTGTATGCAGTAGCAGTACCCGCGCATACGGTAGAAATTGCAGTCGCCGTAAAGTAGCGGTTTGAAGCGAATGTTTCAAATCATGTTTGACGCAGCAGTCATCGCAGTAGCAGTACACGTAGCAACAGCTTTGCAGGTTTGGTGATTAGAAGTCGGCAGGCTCCACGCACATGTACGACTGTTCCATCCTGTCAGCCCTGTTCCTCGCGGAACAGGGTTTTTTTTCGTCATCGTGGATTGCCCGACTTGTTTCCGGCGGGTTCGAACCGATATGCGGGCATTGCATTCTGCGCTACGGTCAGGCAATGGCGGGCAACGCAGCAACGCTTCGTGCGTTGCGTGGTGAACTGACGGGCGCCAGATGCGTCGGATGAGAGAGAGCGGCGTTTGCCGCCGGCGCGGGCCGGAATCGGGCCGCGCAGGAGCAGTGAGAAGGAGAATGAATCGATATGTCCAGTAAATCGCGAGTTCGCAAGCACGGCCGGTCGGCCATGTCCCCGTTATTGCGCGCGTTGACCCATAGCCGCACCGCCCACGAACCGGTCACGCAGACGATGCTGCTGCAAGCCTATGCCGCGCTCGATGCTTTCCGCCACGGCCACGGCGCGCGCGGCCCGCATACGACACTGAGCCGGCATCTGCTGGTATCGCAGGAACTGGCGCGGCTTGGTCTCGGCGAGGACGCGTTTGCCGACATCGAAAGCGCGCATGCGGCGATGGTGCGGCTCGACGCGCGCGAGCGCGAAAGCGGCCGCTGGTTGCTCGAAGACGATGACTACGCGCGCCTGTGTACCGCGCTGGCGATTTTCGACGGCCAGTTGTCGGCGGCCTCGCTGAGCGAAATCGCGAACGCGGAAGCGAAAATGATTGAACGTCTGATGCGGTCCGCGCAGGTGCATTCGCTCGCCGAAGCGGTCTGAGCGAGCGGCAACACACCGACACACAGCATACGAAAAACGAAAAACGCCCCCAACGTGGGGCGTTTTTCGTATTCGGCGCGCGTGAGGCAAAAACGCGCGCAAGACGAGACACATCCAGCCCTGGTCGTCAGTCGTTGTACTGCGTAACGTCGTGGAACGCGATGCCGTCCCGTCCGCCGCCAAGATCGATGAGCCGCGAGCCGCCCGTGGCCAGCGCCGGGAACGGGCAGTTCGTGCAACTCTGTGTGCCCGATGCATCCACGCCCGCGCTGACCGTCGTCTGATATTGCCCCACCGTCGTGTTGTTCGGCTGGCCGACCGAGAAACCGTCCACGGCCTCCAGACCCGCTGTTGTCTGCGCGGTCGCCTGAATCTGCGCCGACGTGACCGGATACGCGGGATTGATCCCGTTGACGAGGCTCGACCACGTTACGCTCAGCGCGTACTGTGCGGCAGCGAGTTGCGTGCCCGGCGTGAGGAACTGCGTCGTCGCGTCGTTCATCGCCAGCGACGGCCAGGCGACCGAGCCGCCGGCCGCCGCGCCGAGCGGACTGCCCGGATTGATGACCGCCGCTTGCCCGAGCTGCGCGCCGTTCTTGTCGTAGAACGTCACGGTGTAGGTCGAGTAGAGCGGCACGCTGTCCGCATCGAGCGCTTGCGCCGCGTAGTCGCCGCTCGACGCGGGCGGCGTGAAGTTCGCCGTCGACGAGAGCGATTGCCACGACCAGCGGTATAGCGAGGTGTTGCTCGCGGTCGTCGCGGGCGCAATGGGCGGCGCGCTCAGCGTGCTATCGGCAAGACCGAGCGTGCCGCTGCCCGACGCGCTGCGCGGCATCAGCCACACGGGCGCGGCAAGGCCCGGCCCCGTGACCGACGCCGAATAGACGTTCGGATTCGCGGTGGCCGGAATCGAAATGTCGAGCCCGGATTCGTAGCGGTTCACGTCGTTCAGGCGCGTATCGAGGAACGTGCGGCGCTCGATTTGCGACTTGATCGCCACCGCGAACGACGATTGATCGCCGATCAGGTCCCAGCCGAGCTGCGCGCCGTTCGCGAGCGCGACCGGCGTGGCGACTGGCTGCGCGATGCTGTAGAGCACGGCGGGCGTGCCGCTCGCCAGCGTGAGCGGCAACTGCACGAGCGCGAGCTGCTGGCCGTTGCGCGCGAAAAAGGCGAGCGTCTTCGGCGAACCGAACACCGCACCGGTCAGCACCGCGTCCGTCAGGCCGTGCGCGATCGCAAGATCGGTCGAACCGCTTTCCTTGTAGGCGGCGTCGATGGCGGGCGCGCACGACGCGTTGAGCGTGCCGCTCGCGGCACACGCGGTAAGCAGCGCCGCGAGCGGCTCCAGATAGTTCGCCGCTACCGGCGACGCGGCGAGCACCGTGCCCTGCGCGGTCTTGTTGTCGAGCGCGACGGCCGTGCCCGGCGCCGCGTTCGACACGAGCGACGAGCCGCCGTTGGCGCTCGTCACGACCGAGACCGAATCGATCACCGCATCGGCGCCCGTGTGATTCGGCGTGAACGCGGTGCCGACCGGATCGAAGCCGGCCATCTGGATGCCGTTCTGCGCGAGCAGGTTCGCGAGGATCGTGTCGAGTGTGATCGTGGCGATCTGCACGGACGGCAGCGTGACTTTCGCGAGCGCGCCGCTTGCGGCGAGATCGAGCGGGTTGCCCGAACTCGTGAGCATCGCGGCGAGCGCGGTGGTCAGCGTGGTGACGTTGGCGACGGCCGGCGCGCTGCCGGCCGGCAGCCGCGCGACGACGGATACGAGCGGCGCGGCAAGGCCGCCCGGTGCGCTGGCGATAATGAAAAACGGCAAGGGCATACCCTTGACCGCGATGCTGTACGCACCCTGCGTGTCGGTCGTGGCGGTGGCCTGCTTGCCGGCCGCGTCGATCAGCGTGACGCTGGCGCCGACGAGCGCAGTGCCGGCCGCGACGGTGCCGCTTATCGAGGTCGCGGTCGCGGGCGGCGTGCCCGACGATCCCGAGCCGGCATCGCCGCCCCCGCCGCAGCCGCCGAGTTGGAAAAAGACAAAGGCGATGGCGGCTGCGATGCCGGTGCGCACGGTCGGTCGATGCATGAAGTCCCCTGAGGCTCGGATTGTTCGATTTGTCGCGATGCCCGTGCATGAGGCGAGGCCGCGAATCGCGGTCACGCGGTGATGCGGTTTGGCGGCGGGATGGTGAAGCGGCCGTTTTAGCGCGGGTTCGAGCGATCCCGGAGAATACTTCAAAGCGGCGTCGGCGTGTCGCGTGTGCACATGAGCTGTGCGGGCTGCTTATCAGGTTGTCGATGGGCTGCCTGCGGGTACGGGCGTACGGGTGTACGGAGGAGTGTCCGCAAAAGCTCGGCGCAAACGCGCGGCAGCGGGCAACCCCGCGCCCCGCTGCCGCGCGTTTGCCGCTGTCATCCTCGCTTGCTAGACTGGTTTGGCCTGTTTGCCGCCGCCGCGCGCGTGGTATGCGCCGGCGCTCGGCATCGACCACCGACGCTCCCTGACGACAACTGGAAACGCCATGTCCTATATGCTCCTCATCGTCGAACCCCCGAATCAACGCGCCGAACGTGGCGAAGCCGCGGGCCGCGAAGTCTACGGCCAGATGGTGCAGTTCGCCGAAGGCCTGAAGGCGCGCGGCAAGCTGCTCGCGGCCGAATCGCTGACGTCGCAGAGCGATGCCGTGCGCGTGCAGGTGCGCGACGGCCAGCCGAAGCTCGTCGACGGTCCGTTCGCCGAGGCGAAGGAAATGATCGGCGGCTTCTTTCTGCTCGACTGCGAGACGCGCGAAGAGGCGCTGGCGATCGCCGAGGCCTGCCCGGCCGCCGCGTGGTGCACGGTCGAGGTCCGCCAGCTCGGGCCGTGCTTCAAGTAGCGGCACGCGCATCTTTTAAGTACTTTCCCTGGGGCACTGTCGCGGATGTCGATCGGGCCGCGCATGGCTCGTCGTGTGAATAAGGAGCGAACCCGGACGGCCTGGGGCTTGGGGCCTGGTGTGGCCGCCGCCGGATCGCGACCGACTCAGAACATCAATCATTCATAAAAAATGGAGCAACGACGATGCGATTCATGATCCTGGTCAAGGCCACGGCCGCGAGCGAAGCGGGTGAGATGCCCGAGGCGTCGCTGATCGCCGCGATGGGCGCGTACCACGAACAGCTGGCCCAGGCCGGCGTGCTGCTCGACGCAACCGGTTTGCAGCCGAGTTCGGAAGGCTGGCGCGTGCGCTACAGCGGCGGCCAGCGCACGGTCGTCGACGGGCCGTTTGCGGAAACCAAGGAACTGATTGCCGGCTACACGCTGATCCAGGTGCGCTCGCGCGAGGAAGCGATGGAGTGGGCGCGGCGTTTTCCCGCGCCGTTCGGCGAACAGGCCGAGGGCGAGATCGAAGTGCGGCAACTGTTCGAACTCGACGACTTCGAGCCGGGCCCGGAAATAGACAACTTGCGCAAACTGGAAGAACAACGGCGCTGAAACGGCGCTGAACGCGCGAGCCTCTCCGACTACCGACTGGACGCCATCATGCACAAGCAGATCTACATCAATCTCGCGGTCGACGACCTCGAACGCTCGAAAGCGTTTTTCAGCGCGCTCGGCTTAAGCTTCGAACCGCGCTTTTCCAATGAGCAGGCCGCGTGTCTGGTTCTCGGCGAGAACATCTTCGCGATGCTGCTCGTCAAGAACATGTTCAAGGATTTCACGCACAAGCCGCTTGCCGATCCGAAGACAGGCACCGAGGTGCTCGTGTGCCTGTCGTGCGAGAGCCGCGCGGAAGTGGACGCGCTCGTCGCGAAGGCGCTGGCCGCGGGCGGCACCGCGCCGCGCGCGCCGCAGGACCACGGCTTCATGTACGGGCACGGCTTCGAGGACCTCGACGGCCATATATGGGAACTCGCGTACATGGACCCGAACGCGCAGCCACCGGCAGCGGCCTAAGGCTTGAGGCGAAGTCCGTGACGATACAGGCCACCCATCGTGCGATCGAAGCTGTGTGGCGCATCGAGGCCGCGAAGGTCATCGCGCACGTCGCGCGGATCGTGCGCGACGTCGGGCTGGCCGAGGAACTCGCGCAGGATGCGCTGGTGGCCGCGCTCGAACATTGGCCGGACGCGGGCGTGCCCGACAATCCCGGAGCCTGGCTGATGACGACCGCGAAAAACCGCGCGCTCGACCGCTTGCGCCAGGACGCGCTGCATGCGCGCAAGCGCGAGGAGCTGGGCCACGACCTCGACGCGTTCGAGGCGCACGTGATGCCCGATTTCGTCGATGCGCTCGATGCCGCGCGCGCCGACGACATCGGCGACGATCTGCTGCGGCTCATCTTCACCGCGTGCCATCCGGTGCTCTCGACCGATGCGCGCGTCGCGCTCACGCTGCGCCTGCTCGGCGGCCTGACCACCGAGGAAATCGCGCGCGGCTTTCTCGTGCCCGAGCCGACCATCGCGCAGCGGATCGTGCGCGCGAAGCGCACGCTGTCGGCGGCACGCGTGCCGTTCGAAGTGCCGCAGGCCGACGCGCGCGCGGTGCGCCTTGCGTCGGTGCTGCAGGTGATCTATCTGATCTTCAACGAAGGCTACTCGGCTACGGCCGGCGACGACTGGATGCGTCCCGCGCTATGCGAGGAAGCGCTGCGGCTCGGCCGCGTGCTGAGCGGGCTCGTGCCCGGCGAAAGCGAGGTACATGGCCTCGTCGCGCTGATGGAGATTCAGGCCTCGCGCATGCGCGCGCGCACCGATGCGCAGGGGCGTCCCGTGCTGCTGCTCGATCAGGATCGCAGCCGCTGGGACCCGCTGCTGATCCGCCGCGGACTCGCTGCGCTGGAGAACGCGCATGCGCTCGGCGGCGCAAGCGGGCCGTACGCGTTGCAGGCCGCGCTCGCCGCGTGTCATGCGCGCGCGCGGCGCGCCGAGGAGACCGACTGGGCGCGGATCGTTGCGCTCTACGATGCGTTGGCGCAGGTCGCGCCGTCGCCGGTGGTCGAGTTGAACCGCGCGGTGGCGGTGGGGATGGCGTTCGGCGCGGCGGCCGGCCTCGAGATTGCCGATGCGCTCGCCGCCGATGCGGCGCTCGCGAATTATCACTGGCTGCCGAGCGTGCGCGCCGATCTGCTCGTCAAGCTCGGCCGCATCGACGAAGCGCGCGCCGAGTTCGAGCGCGCGGCCGCGATGACGCGCAATGCGCGCGAGCGTGAGTTGCTGCTCGACCGTGCGCGCGGGCTGGCGAATTAAAGCTTATTTGACGCTCATGTATTGAAGCGCGCGCCGCTGCATGGCATCTTGCTTCGCGCTAACAGCGCAACGTACGTTGCCGCAAATACGGCAACCCGTACCGCAACAAGCGCGCTAAGTGTGCCGGCCCCAACGCATCCATTGCCGCCTGTTCTCCGAGGCGACGCTTTGCTGGTCGTCGCCGGGCGGCGCGCGGGTCCGCTGGCCTCAATCTTAGCGTGTGACGACCGGCGTGCGCTGTCGCTTCAATGCAGACCCGACGCGAGCCACGTCCGCACGAGCGGAAGCAGATGTTCGCCACCGAGCATGCCGAGCAGTCCGACGAGCGCGACGGTCGGCGGCGCGGGCGATTTCACGTCGAGCACGCTGTAGAGCAGCCCGACCAGCACACCGGCGGCGAGCGAGATCAAATACGCTTTCATGGTTCGGGTACCTATGCGAAGGTTGGCGGGGGCGAGCGGTTCGTCAGTGCTCGTTCATGCGAATCACGACGCGGCCGCGCGTGCCGCTTGCGACCGCTTCATACGCTTCGCGCGCGCGTTCGAGCGGGAATTCCTGCGCGATGGCGGGAGCGCTCAGCTTGCCGTTTTCGAAGCCTTCGACGAGCGCCGTCATCAGCGGCGCCGATTCCGCGACGCCGAGCTTCGCGCTGTCCACACCGAGCAATTGTGTCTCGTTGTGATAGAAATCGATCAGATCGAATTCGACTCGGCGCTTGCCCGTGCCGCTGATTTCGAGCACGCGGCCGCGCCGTTTCGCGAGACTCAGCGCGGTTTCGAACGCGACGCCGCCAACCGTGTCGTAGACCACGTCTGCGCCCGCGCCGCCGGTCAGTTCGCACAGGCGTTCGGTGGCGCGTTCGTCGAACGGCACGTAGGCGTCGATGAGGCGGCCAGCTGGCGTGTTCGCATCGAGCGGACGACGGTCGAGCGCGATCACGCGCGCGCCGCGTGCCTTCGCAATCTGCACGACCGCACCGCCGCCGCCGCCGCCCGCGCCGATCACGGCAATCGTTTCGCCGGCCTGCACGCGCGCGTATTCGACGGTGCCGAGCCACGCGACCACGAAGTTCACGCCGATCGCCGCCGCTTGCGCGTGACTCAGCGTGGCAGGCTTGCGCGACAACGCCGCGAGCGGCACCTCGATGAACTCGGCATGCGTGCCGTCGCGCGTGAAGCCGATGTCGCCGCCGGTGCCCCACACCTCGGCGCCGAGCCAGTCCTGCGGGCCATCCACGACTACGCCGCTAAAGTCGCGACCGGGTATGCGCGGCAGGGCCGTGTGTTCGAAGTGTCCCGACACGTTCTTTACGTCGCTCGGATTGACCGAGGCCGCCATGGCACGCACGACCGCGTGCTGCGCATCGGCCTGCGGCGTCGGCAGATCGACGTGTTCGAGCACTTCAGGGTTGCCAAAGGATTTGAACTGGATCGCTTTCATCGTGCGTTGCTCCGGTTGTTTGCGCTGCGTCGTGCAGCGAATGGAGCCTAGTCTAAGTGACGCAGGCAAAGGCATCAGGACAAGGGTTTTCGAATTTCGGACAAGACGCGGGTTGGCGCAGCCGGGTCCGGCTAACCGGTTATCGGGGCAAAGCGATGTCCGCTAAATGACCGTTGTTCAAAACACTCAATAACAACACCTGAAATCTTGGCGAAAGCTTCCCACCCTAGAATCGCGAGTCATCAAAAGGTACTTAAAAAACGCGGTATTCAGGGCGCACGGGGAAAAAAATGAACTTGGCGAAAGGCCTCTTCTTATCCGCACTTGGCTTGCTGACGAGCGGCGCCTATGCGCAGAGCAGCGTCGCACTCTACGGCTCCATCGACGAAGGGCTCGAATACGTCAGCAACATCGGAGGCCACTCCGCCTACGCTTTGGTGAGCGGCACCCAGCAACTCGGCAATCGCTGGGGACTGAAAGGAAGAGAGGACCTCGGCGGCGGTCTCAGCGCGGTCTTTCAACTCGAAAACGGTTTCAGCATCAACAACGGCAGCGCATTGCCGAACGGACAATTGTTCGGCCGTCAGGCCTATCTCGGCCTCGCGTCGAACCGCTTCGGCACGCTGACGTTCGGGCGGCAATACGATTCGATCGTCGACTACGTCTCGCCGCTCACCGCCGCGGGCGCTTGGGGCGGCACGCTGTTCTCGCATCCGTTCGATGCCGACAACGTCAACGAATCGTTCCGTATCAACAATGCGGTGAAATACAGCAGCGCCGATTACGCGGGATTGCAGTTCGGCGGCCTGTATGGATTCAGTAATCAGGCGGGCGCCTTCGCCGACAATCGAGCTTGGAGCCTCGGCGCGCGCTATCTGAACGGGCCGCTGTCGGTTGCCGCCGCGTATCTGGACATCGACGGCGCGAGCGCCAACTCGAGCGGCGCCGTCGTCGGCTCGCCGTATCTGTCGGCGGAGCAGCGCGTCGCGGGCGTTGGCGCGAACTATACGATCGGACCCGCGGTGCTCGGCCTCGTGTACACGCACACCGATATCGTCGATCGTCCGACTGTGCCCGTCAGCACCGTGAAGTTCGACAACTTCGAATTCAACGCGAAGTACAACATCACGGCCGCATGGTATGTCGCCGCGATGTATCTTTACACCGACGAGTCGATCTCTTATTTGGGCATCCACAATTCGCCGCACCGTAATCAGTTTGGCCTGATGGCCGACTATCGGCTCTCGAAGCGTACCGACCTGTACGCGCAGGGCGTCTATCAGAAAGCCTCGGGGCACGACGTGTTCGCGGCGATCGGCGACAATGCCGAATCGTCGTCGAAGAACCAGGCGGTGGCGCGCGTCGGTATTCGCACGTCGTTCTAACTTTTTGGCGTAGTCGGCGTAGTTATAGAAAAAGCCTGCAATCCTCACCGGGTTGCAGGCTTTTTCATTTCATCACGACACCTTGCTCACGCACCGGACTCGCCAGGGCGATGCTTGAAGTGGTCCGCCAACAGCCGTACATTATGCTCACTCGCAAGCGGACTCTTTGGGAGTACTGGGAATGAACCGTCAACATGTTACGTTGGACCAGATCAACATCGTAAGCGGCGATGTTGAAGCGTCGATCGCGTTTTATCGTCGGCTAGGTGTCGATATCCCGGAGCAGCGCGTTTGGCGCACTGCAAGCGGGGCTCATCACGTTGGCGTTGGAGAGGACGGGAATGCGGCAATCGATTTCGATCTCGACAGTGTGGGCTTTGCCCGGATCTGGAATAGCGGTTGGCAGGGGCGCCAGGATCTCCGCGGCAAAGTCGTTGTCGGCTTCAAGCTCCCATCGCGCGATGCGGTCGACACCACGTATGCCGATCTGACCAGCGCCGGTTACACCGGACTTCAGGCACCTTATGACGCATTCTGGGGGGCGCGATATGCCGTCGTCGAAGACCCTGATGGGGTTGCCGTTGGCCTGATGAGCCCGCCCGTTGCGGAACTACGCTCCGCGCCGCCGGAAGTCTGATTTCGCGCGCCGCTCAGGTGCGATGTCCCATCAACGCCAGCAGTAGCGACAACGTCACCACCGAGCCCACCGTCGAAAGCAGAATCGTGCGCGACGTGATGTGCGCTTCACGTTCGTAGAACTCCGCGAGCATGAACGGCCCGGTGCCGGTCGGCAAGGCGGCGAGCACGACCGCCATTTCGACCAGCATCGGCGGGAGCCCGAACACGCGCGCCGCGAGCCACCACGTCAGCGCGGGCTGGCCGATCAGCTTGGCGCCGGTCAGCCACAGCGAGACGCTGCCCGCGCCGGCGTCGGACGGACGTTTTTCGGCGAGAAAGAGGCCGAGGCTCACGAGCGCGCACGGGCTCGCCGCGCCGGCGAGCAGCTTCAGGAACGTGTCCGCGCTCGCGGGCATTGCGATGTGCAGGCTCGCGAACAGCACGCCGGCGATCGGCGAGACGATCAGCGGATTGCGCGCGAGCGAGCGCAGCACCTTGAGGCCGAGCTTGTGCGGCGTGCGCTCGGTTTGCAGGCCGATTTCGATCAGCACGATCGCGAACGCAAACAGCACGCACGCGACGAGGATCGTCGCGATCGTGGTCGGCGTGAGGCTCGCCTGGCCGAACGCGATCACGCCGAGTGGAAAGCCGATATAGCCGGTGTTCGGATACGAGGCCGCAATTGCGTCGACACTCGCGTCGGCGAGGTGCCGGCCCTTCAGCAGGCGTATCGCGAGGATCAGCACGAACACGGCCACGCAGGCAATCGAAAACGTCGCGACGAAGGCCGGCTGATAAAGCTGCTGCCAGGTCGCGTGCGCCATCGTGTTGAAGAGCAGCGCCGGCAGCGCGAGCCACACCACGAATCGATTCAGTTCGGAAGCGGAGTGCGGTCCGAGCACGCCGCGCCGGCGGCACGCGAAGCCCGCGAAAATCAGGCCGAAAACGGGAAGCAGAATCTCGAGAGTGGCTAACATCGGTGTAAAAAATCGTGCGAAAAGTGCCGGGCGAGCGACGGTGAATGGGTACGGCGAATGGGGCGATCCGCCAGCGTAGTGGTTTACGTTGATACAATCCAATACTGTTTTCGAGCTTCAGCAATACCTTTTCTGCATCGTTAATCCGCGAGGGTATCGTGATCGACATCAAGCCGTTGCGCTACTTCGTGACGCTCGCCGAAACGCGTCATTTCGGCCGTGCCGCGGCGCGTCTGAATCTGTCGCAACCGCCGTTGAGCCGGCAACTCGCGGCGCTGGAGGCGAGCCTCGGCGTGAAGCTGATCGAGCGCAACCCGCGCAGCGTCACGTTGACCGCGGCCGGCGAACGCTTTTACGCCGACGCGCTCGCGATTCTCGCCTCGGTGGAGCAGGCGGTTAGCAATGCCCAGGCCGCCGCGCACGGCGAGGCCGGCAAGCTCGCGATCGGCTTCACGATGTGCTCGGCGTATAGCGTCGTGCCTGGCTACGCGCGCACGTTCGGCGCCGCGTATCCCGAGGTCGAGTTGAAGCTGCGCGAAGTGTTGTCGAACGACCTGGCCGAGCAACTGCACGCCGGTCAGATCGATGCGGCGATCATGTTTCCGAACGTGCCCGACAAGGGACTCGAAACGCGCACGATTCTCAGCGAGCCGCTGTGCGTGGCGCTTGCGCGCAGCCATCCGCGGGCGCGCGCGCGGCGCCTGAAGATCGGGCAGCTGGCGGGCGAGCCGTTCGTGCTCGCGTCGGAAGAAGTCGCGCCGAGTCTGCGCGCGACGATTCTCGACCATTGCCGCTCGGGCGGCTTCGAGCCGGACATCCGCTTCGAGGTGCAGTTGCAGCAGACGGTGCTGAGCCTCGTCGACGAAGGCGTGGGCGTCGCGCTCGTGCCTTCGTCGATGCGCAAGGCGCAGCTGGCGGGCGTGGTGTTCAGGCCGCTCGTCGATGCGCCGTTGATCGAGCAGGTGCTCGCGTGGTCGCCGGCGAATCGTAATCCGTGTCTGGTGAGGTTTCTGGAGATGGCGTGAGGAGGGCGTAGCTTTCTGCAAAAAACAGCGCGCCCCTACCCTGCCAAGCGTTGCCGTTCACTCCACCCACCACGCCCCATCAAACGTCCTTCCCACCCACTGCCCGCTGCTGCGCAATCAGATCCGCGAGCCGTGCAACCTGCTGCCCTTGCGCATCGAAGTTGCCCGCTTCGAGCCAGCGCGTATAACACGCACGCAACTGCGGCCATTCTTTATCGAGGATCGAAAACCACGCCGTATCGCGATTGCGTTCGCGATACACGATCGCCTGGCGGAAGATGCCCTCGAACGTAAATCCATAGCGCAACGCGGCCGCGCGCGACGGTTCGTTCAGCGAATCGCATTTCCACTCGAAGCGCCGATAGCCGAGCGTGCCAAACACTTCGCTCATCAGCAGGAACATCGCTTCGGTGGCGACGCGCGTGCGCTTCACGCGCGGCGAGTACGTGACGTGGCCGACTTCGATCACGCCGTTTGCCGAGTCGATGCGCATCAGCGCGAACGTGCCGACGGCCTTGCCGGTCGCGAGATCGATCAGCGCGTAATGGCGTGGGTCCGCCGACGCCGCCATGCGCGTCAGGTGCTCGCGATACCCGGCGAGACTGTCGAACGGACCGACCGCGAGATAGGTCCAGTCGCGGCTATCGGCGGCCGAGCTGTAGGCGTCGAACAGGTCCGCTGCGTGACGCTCGACGTCGACCGGTTCGATGCGGCAATAGCGGCCCGCCAGCGGTTCGCGGCGCGGGGGCTGCGCGCCTTGCCAGCCCGGCACGGGCGCGCCGATCGGCTGCGCGAACGCGTTGAGTCTCGGTTCCATGTCTGCTCTCCTTGTCGGATGAAATGAGTCGTCGATGATGGAGTACGATACGGCAAACGTGGCATGTTCAAAAGAGCCATGAAGCGCTTATTCGATAGGTCCAGCCAACGATGATCGAAATCATAGGTCCGCTTGTTCATGCGACGAACGCCGAGGGCGCGGCCAAACCCGCGTCGCTGCAAAAGCAGTTGATCGAGCGTTTGCAACAGGCGATTCTCACGGGCCGTTTGCCGGCCGGCTCGCTGCTGCCTTCGTCGCGTTTGCTTGCGACCGAAATGGGCGTGTCGCGCAACACGGTCGTGATCGCCTACGAGCATCTGGCCACGGTCGGCTACGTGTTTGCCGACCGCAAGGGTACGCGCGTAAGCCGGCTGTCGAACCTTGCCGCACGCGGCGCGGCACCGCTGCGTTCCGCCGCGTCCGAGGTCGCCTACGCGGCGCGTGTCGGCCAGTTCGCGGCGACGCGCGCGCCCACCGAAGACAGCTATGCGCTGACGCCCGGCACGCCCGCGCTCGACCGCTTTCCGCTCGCCGCGTGGCGGCGCGCGCTCGAACGTGCGATGGAGCGCTCGTTGCCGCTCGCGCTCGGCTACGGCTCGCCGGCCGGCGAACCGGCGCTGCGCGACGCGATTGCCGCGCATCTGCGCGTCGCGCGCGGCGTGCGTTGCGATGGCACGCAGGTCGTCATTACCGAGGGCGCGCAAGAGGCGCTGAACCTGTGCGTGCGCCTCTTCACGAATCCCGGCGACGTCGCGTGGGTCGAAGACCCCGGTTATCGCGGCGCGAAGGCCGCCTTCAATCTCGGCGATCTGCGCACGGTGCCGATTCCCGTCGATGGCGAAGGCATGGCCGTGCCCGCCGACGCGTGGGGCGCGCATCCGCCGAAGCTCGTCTACACGTCGCCTGCGCATCAGTATCCGACCGGGGCGGTGCTGTCGGTGGCGCGGCGGCTGGAGCTGATCGCGCAGGCGCGGCGCTGCGGCGCGTGGATCATCGAAGACGACTACGACGGCGAATTCCGTCACACCGGCGAGCCGATCGCGAGCATGCAGGGTCTGGTCGATGACGCGCCGGTGCTCTATGTCGGCTCATTCAGCAAGACGATGTTTCCGGCGCTGCGGATCGGCTTCGTTGTGCTGTCGCGCACGATTGCCGACGAGACTGCCGTCGCGTTGCAGGAGATGCTGCGCGGCGGGCATCGGCTGGAGCAACTTGCGCTTGCGCATTTCATCGGGAGTGGCGAGTTCGGGCGGCATCTCGGACGCATGCGGCGCTTGTATCGCGAGCGGCAGCAGGCGCTGCGCGATGCGCTCGCGGTGCATTTCGTGTCGCGTTTTGCGATGGATTCCGAGGCCTATGCCGCCGCGCACGCGGCGCCGCGTGCCGCGCCGGCGCAGATTCTCGGTGGCGATTGCGGTATGCATCTGACGCTGCGCTTGCCGGCGCGGCTGTGCGATCGGACGCTCGTCGAGCGCGCGCGGGCCGAAGGGCTCAATCCGCGGGCCTTGTCGGGCTTTGCGTTGCATGCGTCCGAGGACACGAATGGAATCGTGATCGGGTATGGCGATACGCCTGCCGAGCAGTTGGGGCCTGCGATTCGGGTGCTGGCGGCGTTGGCCGGGGAGATTGAAGCTGAGGCGGTTGAGGTCGAGTCGGTGGAAGCGGCGCGAACGGTGGCGAAAGGGATGGCGAAACGTGCCGTTAAAAGTACGGCTGGAAGTGCGGGGCAAGGCGTGTCGAAATCGCGCGTTAAGGTGACGCCGGAAGCCGGGCCCAAAGCGAGGCCAGAGGCCGGGCCCAATGCGAGGCTTGAAGCAAAGCCTAAAGCGGGCTCAAAAGCGAAGCCCAAACCCCGCCGGGCTACCCCTTCGCGTCCGTAAGTTTTACGTCTGTCCGCGCGGCCCATGTCGCGCTATCGTGTTGCTTATGCGGGGCGGGTTCGCCATGTCGATGTTCCCGCCCCGCATGCCACGTCCGGCCCACGGCCTGCCGCGCCGCAACATCGCGCGCGGCACATCGCGAGTCGCCACGGACATGGGTATCAAGAATGCCCTGGTTATGCTTATCTTTGACGTTCTATCCGACCGGAGACGACATGAAGGAAATCGAACCGACCCCGTGGTTTGAGCTTGCCGACCATAGCCCCGTCCGCGAAGGGTGGTACGAGGTGCGGTTGACGAGCGGCGACACGGCGTTTGCCAAATTCGGCAACGGCATCTGGACCGAGAAGCCGTTGCTCGTGTTCACGCACTGGCGCGGGCTGTCCGCCGATCCCTCGAAAGCGGCCGACGGTGCAGCCGAATCGATCGGCGCCGAGGTTGCCGCGGCCGAAGGCGTGCGCGCCGCGTGGAATGTGTTCTTCCCCGGGCTCGGGGACGAGCAGCACAAGCCGCTCGATGCGCTGCCGAATGGGAAGGCGCCGCATTGAGCGTGCGAGCCTCGGTGTTTCGCCGCGTGTATGAACCGGCGAAGCGGCGAGGGCCACGCATCATGGAACGTTCGACGTTCATCGGCGGCACCCCCCCGCGCCGCCGATGAACGCACGCACCGCACACCGCCACGCCGTCACCGCGCTCGCACCCGCATCACCCGCGCCGCTACAATTCCCTTCAGTCCTCCGACGCATACCCCAAGCCCCTCAAGCATGAATGCCACCCGAAACCCCGTCGACCTGCCGCGCGCCACACAACTGCTCAATCACGGACCGGTCACGATCATCACGAGCGCGCACGGCGGCCGCTCGAACGTCATGGCGGCGTCGTGGGCGATGCCGCTCGATTTCAATCCGCCGAAGGTGGTGGTCGTGGTGGATAGCCGCACGCTGACGCGCCAATTGATCGAAGCGAGCGGCGTATTCGGCCTGCAACTGCCGAGCCGCGGATTCGCCGCGCAAACGCTTGCGGTCGGCACGAACGCGGGCACCGAACTCGACAAGTTTTCCGCGTTCGGCCTCGCAACCTTTCCCGCGCAAAAGATCGACGTGCCGATGCTGGCCGGCTGCATCACGTGGATGGAATGCAAGGTGATTCCCGACGATAGCCAGCGGCACGATCTGATCATCGGCGAAGTGGTGGCCGCGTATGCGGACAGCCGCGTGTACTCGAACAACCGCTGGCATTTCGGCGACGATCCCGACCTGCGTACCTGTCACTACGTGGCGGGCGGCACGTTCTTCGCGACTGGCGATGCGTTCGAAGTGACGCCGGTGAGCGCGGCGTCGGCGCAGCCGGAGTGAGCGCGCGAGGCGGCTCGCTGAGGTGAGGCCGCCTCGCGCGCAGAAACTTCCCCGCTTTCTGTTCGAGCAGCGCGACGAGTTCGGGCTGCATGAGCGCATAGTGATCGGGAATATCGAGGCACACCACTTTTTTGCCGTTCAGGCACGCACGAAATTTCGCCGCGAGCCGCGCGCGATGCGCCTTTTCCATCACGAAGACGATGTCGGCCCAGCGCAACTGCTCGGGAGAAAGCAGTACATCGGCATCGGCGGCGAGACCCGCCGAATCCGTTTCGACACCAGGCCAACTGGCGAACACCTGCTCCGCAGTCGGACTGCGCAGACGGTTCTTGCCGCAGACAAACAACGCGCGTATCACGATGGCAGCGAGTGCTTAGCAATGGCGAAGCGCATGCGGCTTATGTATTCGACTCGACGTCGCTCTCGGCGAACGCCTTGAGCGCATCGCCCGCGAGACGGTAACGGACCCATTCGCTTTGCGGGGCCGCGCCGATCGACTTGTAGAAACCGATGGCCGGCTCGTTCCAGTCGAGCACGCTCCATTCGAAACGGCCGCAGCCGGTATCGCAGGCGATCTGCGCGAGATGACGCAGCAGCTGTTTGCCCGCGCCGCTGCCGCGCGATGCCGGTGACACGTAGAGGTCTTCGAGATAAAGCCCCTGCCTGCCGAGCCATGTCGAATACGAAAAGAAGTACACGCAAAAGCCGACAGGCTCGCCATTCATTTCGCAGATGAGCGCTTTGGCGGGAACGCCCGCGGAAAACAGGCTCGTTTCGATGTCTTTGACGGTGGCGACGACTTCGTGCTCGGCTTTCTCGTACACTGCGAGTTCGGTGATGAAGCGAAGGATCAGGGCGGCGTCGGCGGCGGTGGCGGGGCGGATCTGGATGGTCAAGGTTGGGGCTCGATGAGTTGTTTGAGGGATCGTGGGTACATCGTAGCGTTTAATGTGTCGTTGTGGCGAGCGTGTCGTGATTGCGCTGGCCATGACGATTGACGTACCGGATCGAATTCGTTTACTGTTGCTCCATGAACTTCCACTCTCTTCTCCTTTCAGCCGTCACCACCACGACGACCACCTTCACAGGCGGGTCGTCTGGAGATTGCGCGCGCTAGCAGGAAGTACGGAAGTAGAGCAGCAGTGGCAAATCCCCAAAGGCCCCGCCGGAAACGGACGGGGCCTTTGGCGTTTCGGGTCTCTCCGTTTGCGGCATCCCTCGTGGTAATCGTGACATTCGAACCGACGGAGCATGACCGTGAACGACATCGACCATCGTGTACTTGGCAATAAGCTCGATCTTTTTCATCAACAAGAAGAAGGCGCCGGAATGGTTTTCTGGCACCCGCGCGGCTGGACGCTATATCGCGTGCTTGAAGATTATGTGCGGGCACGCATGCGTCGCGCGGGCTTTCGCGAGATTCGCACGCCGCAATTGCTGGCGCGCTCGCTGTGGGAAAAGAGCGGCCACTGGGAGAAGTTCGGCGGCGCGATGTATTCGCTCGCCGATGCCGAAGAAGGGCGCGCGCTCTGCCTGAAACCGATGAGTTGTCCGTGCCATGTGCAGGTTTTCAATCAGCGCGTGCGTTCGTATCGCGAGTTGCCGGTGCGCTATAGCGAGTTCGGCGCGTGTCATCGCGATGAGCCCTCGGGGGCGCTCGAAGGTTTGAAGCGCACGCGCGCGTTCGTGCAGGACGATGCGCATGTGTTCTGCGCGGCCGCGCATATCGAGGCGGAAGTGGGGCACTTCTGCGCGCTATTGCGCGAGGTGTACGCGGATCTCGGCTTCCCGGAGTTCAAGGTTGTATTGGCGACGCGGCCCGCGTCGCGTGCCGGCAGCGAGCAGACGTGGGATCGCGCGGAAGAAGCGTTGGCGAATGCCGCGCGAGCGGCGGGACTCGAATTCGATGTACTCGAAGGAGAGGGCGCTTTTTACGGGCCGAAACTCGAATTTCATTTGACGGATAGCCGCGCGCACAGTTGGCAATGCGGCACGATCCAGCTCGATTTCGTGTTGCCTGAGCGGCTCGATGCGGAGTTCGTCAATGAGCGCAATGAACGCGAGCGGCCTGTGATGATTCATCACGCGGTACTCGGCAGTATGGAGCGGTTCATTGCGATGCTGCTCGAGCATGATGAAGGATGGTTGCCGGTTTGGTTGGCGCCAGAGCAGGTTGCAGTTGCGACGATTAGCGATGCGAGTTTGGGGTATGCGGAGGAGGCTTTTCGCGCGCTTGAAGATGTGGGCGTGCGGGCGGTACTCGATGGACGGCCGGAGCGGTTGGAGAAGAAGATCGTGGATGCGCGGGGGATGAGGGTGCCGGTTTTGGTGGTGGGGTCGCGTGATGAGCGGGATCGGACGATGAGTGTTCGGTGGCGGGATGGGAGGAGGGAGGTGTTTGCGGTGGGGGAGGGGGTGGAGTGTTTGAGGGGGGATGGGGGTGGTGCCTTTGAGGGTGAGGTAGACGGGAGATGTCGATGACGGTTTGTTACGTGTGGCTGCATATATAAGTATTATCGACTGAATCCGCAGTCGGTTGCAGTCTTCCGTACGCTGAGCGTGATAATTCGACAAGCTAAGATAGAGCTAGGTCTGAATGACTGCAACAACGATCAATCGGCCACGGATTTGTGTCCGAATCTGCTGATTAGCGGCGAAGTGTTTTCCGCTTGGGGGCGCCTGTTCCCTTCTGTCCAACCAAACATTTAACTTTCGAGATAGAAGAAAACCAAGGTTCCTTGTTTTATACTTACCCAATCGCTGGGAAACACCCGGCGATCAGGTTTAGCAGCCTGAACGTTGCGTCCGCACTCCCGCCCAGGTGGGAGTGCGTTTACCTCTGCACGTCTATATTCCAATGGGCGGGCTGTGGTGGGGGAGCCGCAAGGCTCGCCGGTTTGACGCAACGCCGGTCTGCTAACCCTGCCACGTGCCCGCTCACCCCTTCCTCAAAAAATCGGTTGTCCGGGCGCCCCCATGAAGCAACAGGGAGATCGCACAATGACCAGGTCCGTCAAAAGTCAACCAGCTTCGCGTCCGCCCGTCGACGCACTCCAGTACGAAAAGCTCGCTCTTTCCGCATTCGATCTGTGCGACCGGCAGGTGGCTCAAATGGATACGCTCATCACACTCGTATCGTCAATATGTAGTAATCCTGCCATTACGCGCGACGAAAGACGGCGTCGTCAGAAGCTTCTCGAATTGCTTCTGGACACAGCGGAGCAGTATCAAATGGAACTCGAATTCGACCGCGAACTGTTCCAGGTGATCGCGCTCGATGCGAAGGGTGTCCCGCGCAGCCGCATCACCGCACAGCATGCGACGAACTTGCTGACCGAGGCATCGCAGAGAGCGAAAGCGCCTATCGCTTGTGCAAAAGGATCGCGCGGCAGGAATGCATCCGCGAAAACCACGGTCACGTTGACTGCGGACGCCGCACAACAACCGATAACCGGCCCACACTAGACGATCGCATCAGGCCGAAGCAGATCGAATCAAATCGCGCAAAGCCGATGAGCGCCAAAGCAATTCCTTAGTACAACGGAGCCGATGGTAGTAATCGCTACGATCGGCTCCGCACGTGCTGCGCATAATCGACAAGGCCATGCGAGCGTCTGACGCCGCAAGTATCCGTACATCGCCACCCAACAAGCCACACCCGAAGCTCACGTCGAAAATAAACGCAGAAGAAGCCCCACCCAACCGCCTCAATCATCCGGCAACGCCGACTTACTCCGCCGCTTGGGCGGCTTCGGCTCTACCCCCACACGCGGATCGCGTGCCAGCACGAGCGCCCTCATTTTCTCCACAGTGCCTTCAAACGCCGGATCATCCTGCAGCACATAAAGCCATTTCCCGAGCACCGGATGCGGCCGCAACGCGGGTATATCGGCGATGAGTGCGGCATGGCGTTCGTGCGATGTACAGACCAGCAGACCATTCCAGGGTTTGTTGCGATCGGCGGCGATCAGACACAACAGGCCGTCGATATAAGCGGCGTCGCAGCCGAACATCCGCCGGCGGACGTAGGTCGGATCGCGCTCGAATGCGTCGAAGATCCAGAGGAGCGAATTGCTGATCGAAGAAGGCATCGGCGGAAAGTCTCTAGTGAAGGAGGCGAAGCCAAGTTTACGCAAATTCGCGGGGCTCGGCAGCGGCACCGATCGGCAATCGAGCAAGCGCGGCTAGGTATGATGTGCCCAACCTCGGCGACCATATCGGAACTCGCACAAACCAGACCATGCAAGCTCACACCGACGCCACCACTGCCTATACGAAGCGTTTCGACGCCGTCCTCGCCTATATCGATGCGAATCTCGAGGGCGATCTGTCGGTCGACGCGCTGAGTCGCATCGCGAACTTCTCGAAGTTTCATTTTCATCGACAGTTCGCCGCGTATGTCGGCGTGCCGGTCGCGCGCTACGTGCAGCTGATGCGCTTGCGTCGAGCGGCCCGCCGCCTCGCCACGCAAGCGTCCTGCTCGGTGCTCGATGCCGCGTTCGACGCGGGCTTCGACAGTCCCGAAGCCTTCAGCCGCGCGTTCAAGCGTGTGTTCGGCGCGGCGCCGAGCGCGTTTCGGCGGCATCCGAAATGGCATGTCTGGAGTGCGAATTTCGTTGTTCCCTATCTTTCAAGGAAGCTGACCATGCAAGTGCAAATTGTCGATTTTGCTGAAACCCGCGTTGCCGCGCTCGAACATTGCGGCGCGCCAGGACTTGTCAACGAGAGCGTGCGCAAGTTTATCGACTGGCGTATGCAAAGCGGACAATCGCCGGTATCGTCGAGCAGGACTTTCGGCATCCCGCACAATAACCCGGATACGACGCCGGCCGAGGCGTTCCGTTTCGATATCTGCGGAGAGATCGGCGAAGCGGTCGCGCCGAATGACTATGGTGTGCGCGAACTGCTGATTCCGGGCGGCCGGTGCGCGGTGGTGCGGCATACGGGATCGACTGACCATATCGGCGAGACGATCTATCCGATCTATCGCGACTGGCTTCCTTCGAGTGGAGAGGAGTTGCGGGATCATCCGCTGTTCTTTCAGTACCTTAGTGTGTATCCGGAGACGCCGTTGGATCAGTGGCAGACGGATATTTATATTCCGTTGGTGTGAGGGGCGGAGCCGACCTTGACGGGTCGGCTTCGATATTTTTCAAATTCTCGGTAAGTAGTTTAGGTGCTGCTCGAAGGAAAATTTCTATCACTTCGCCATGTTGTCTGTTTCAATAGGTTTGGGATCGAAGGCCAGCGACGAAAGACAATTCGGATTGCGCTCCTTGAAGCTGAAAGACAGATCCCCCCAATGGAGCGAGGTTGTGTATGAGGTGACTTCATCGAGTGATCTGCCGCGCGGACGGTCCGTAACTCTGAGGCTGCGGTAATGCGCGCGCACCATATCGAGCGTAATACAGCTACCGCTAAGGTTAAGCACGAGAAAACCGGGGTGTCCTGCCCGATACCGGATACGTAAATCTACATTGCTGATTACAACATCGTCAGCCAGATTGACCGGTCCGCCTGTGTAGAACTGAAATGCGGTGTTCTGAATAGGGCTCTTGCTGTTATCTTTCACGACAAGATGAGTCGCGAGGACGTTCTCAATCTTATCTGTGGTGAAGGGAGCCTGTTGCGTTAGCGTATCGATAGCCTGCCATAGCGTCCTCGACGATTGCGTCGTCCGCGAATCCTTTTCGTACTGTCCAGTGGTCGATCCACATCCGGCAAACCAGATTGTCAGGCTGAACATGGCAATCGTCTTGAACGAGCTATGTGAGCAGAGCGGATTTCTATAATTAAAAAACATCTGGTAAGTACGTTAGGATTGAGCTCAAGGGTAAATTTCTCTATTGTGCAATGTTGTCCGCATCGTACTTCGGGTTGAGGACAACATATGCCAAGCAATTGCGATTACGTTCCAGGAACCCGAACGACAGTTTTCCCCATTCCAGGAAAGCCGAATACGATGTGGCCTCATCGAGCGAATGCCCATGAGGGTGTTCGGTGATTCTAAGGTCGCGATAGTGCTCTCGAACGGCATCGAGAGTGGTGCAACTGCCACCAAGATTGAGTACGAGAAAACCGGGGTGCCCAGGACGGTGCCGGATGCGTAAATCTACGTTACTGATAGTGATGCCATCCGCTAACCTGACGGGGCTACCTGTGTAGAACTGGAATGCAGTGTTCTGAATCGGGTTCTTGCTGGTATCTCCCTTGACGAGATGAGTCGAGAGGGTGTTCTCAACCTTGTTTCTGCTAAATGGGATTTGCTGCGCTAGCGTATCAATAGCTATCCACAATGTCATAGATGGTTGCGCGACCTGTGAATCCATCCGGTGTGATTCAACTGTTTGAACGCATCCAGCGGACAATATTGTCAAGCCGAGTACGGTAAGTGTCGTGAGAAAGATGGTTGAAAAACGAATGAACATTAGCAATACCGGCTTCTCGTAGTTCAGTTAGCTTGCGTCAATCGCAGAGATTGACGACGAAGTTCAGCGTAAAGCAGATATCGACCTCGTTAAATCAGATTGCAGGTACATTTCCTGTGCTGAAGGCGGACCTCTATCGACGAGTTGCCGAAGGCCATGCGCAGTTCTTGATTCATGTTGACTCTATGTTGAGTTCATCGAACTCAACGGCAACTTCTAGGACAACTGTTGAAGGGACGTATACAACGTGTTCGGCGTGTCGACCTAGTCTTCTTTGCTGGTCGCGAGCGTATCGACGTACCGGTCGTGACATCGGCCGAATTGTTCCAATGCTTTTACGATTGCCATATGGTTTTGCCTTGGAGAATCTTGAGCGCTGGTTTGGGCTCCGGTGCACCGCTTAAAGCGTAAGAGCGACTCGCTCATACGCGAGGCAGGCCGTGTTCCCAACCCCGCGTTTTGCCATGGTTGCTCACTTCATCATGTTGCCCGCTTCGATAGGCTTGGGATCAAAAGACAATGACGAAAGACAATTTGGATTGCGCTCCAGAAAACTAAATGACAATCTCCCCCACGATGGGAAGGTCGAGTATCCTGTAAAGGCATACGTTGAATCGGGGCGAGGTGGATATGTTAGTTTGAGGTCACTATAGTGTGAACGTACCTCATCAAGACTGACACATCTCCCCTTCATGTTGAGTACAAGAAAGCCAGGATGTCCTGCCTTGCGCCGGATACGTAAATCCACGTTGCTGATTACAGCACCATCAGTCAGATTGACGGGACCGCCTATATAGAACAGAAATGCCGTGTTCTGAATAGGACTCTCACTGGTATCCTTCTCAGCAAGATGAGCCGATAGTACGTTTTCGACATTATTTTTGCTAAATGGAATATGCTGAGCGAGTGCATCGATGGTTTGCCACAGTGTCATAGATGTTTGCATAATTTGAGAATTTTCCCTGTGGTCTTGGGTCATTTTTGCACACCCAGTGAGCCCAATTGCGAGGCAAAGCATTGCAGACGTCCAGAACAAATTATCTGAACGGGTGGGAATTTTCATACCAGCTTCCATAGTAGTCGACGTAGGTCTGTCGTGTGTTCGAGGTGGTTTCGTTGCCGAATGCAGCTCCGATTGCATCCAGACAGGCAGCAGTGTTCCCATCTTTCAGGAACTGATCATAAGCTTGACTGTAGGCAGCATGGTTGACTCCAAGTATTCCGATGTCTGGACCACCGTGTTCAAGAATTTCGCGTTCAGTCCGAATATTGTTCATGGTCGCGGCCGCCTCGTCCTTTAGCGTTCCGCTTACGTAAGCGGCTTTTGATGAGTAATCTGGTTTGTACGAGTACATCGCATGCCCAACTTCGTGGGAGAGGGTTTCTGTCAATGTCCTGGGATTATTTTTGAGAGTAGAGTCTAGCCAGATAAAGCTATTTGATCGATCGGTATCTGAGCCTTTGCCCGCCTCTCTATAGTTTATCTGCCACCCCGCATCCCCCAACTTCTTCAAATCCGCCTGCAAACCCGGAGACATGCCAACCAGTTTGTCAACATCTTCACCCACTTCGTTAGCCATAAAATCAGCCACAGGCGATGGTGCCACCGGACCACGCGACGCATTGCCGTAGGATGTGACAGCACGCGAGATGGAAAGAGCCACGGCCTGTTCTTCAGGCACAGCGGATCTTCCTCTCCCCATCACCTGCTCACGCCTCCTCCGCGCGTTCTCGATGTACCGACCAACTGCCTCCCGCGGAGGAATAAAAATCATCTGACCGCTTCTGAGTTTCGCATGTACTGCCCGGGCGACCTCATGATGGCTCATCATATGGATACGCAATGTGTAATCGCTGCTTCCCAACAGATGCCGCAGGCGGTGCATGTCCGCGCAACTCGTCGTCCACGAATCAGGATCGAACCACTTCACGAAGTCTTCGTGCGCAATTCTCAATACCTCCTTTATTTCATCCCGTTCCTCGCGCGTAAGCTGCTTGCGGTCCCAAATCACCCAGGAATCGAAGGAGAAGTCCGACTTCTCGTATATGTACAAAGTTTCTCGTCTGAAAAACATTAGGAATCCAGTGCGTATGCCTGAATCGAAGCGCAGATCGTATCAGATAGAAGCACGCTAAAAAAATAGCGTTGAACGCAAACCTTTACAAACTGTTAAACCTGTCCGAATATTGATGCGGTATCGAATGCCGGTCACTACGTCGAGAATCAGATTCGGCATCCAGAACTTCGCGACATAAAGCCGAATAAGGTCACAGCTGTGATTCAACCTCGAATAAGAATCTCACCAGCAAAAAACCACACGCACGAGTATTGGCAATCCGCTTGGGTTATCCTGTCGAGCATCGAGTCGACATTCACTATCAGGACTAAATCAGCCCGAAAACCCGGTATAACGCAGTCGGATGTACCATTCGAGGGTTCTCCTTGGAATTCCCCTAAGCAACCCGAATCCCTCGTTCATCCGTCTTTAACGCGGCCAGCCGCCAGGAACATCCACCGAACCCACGGAGGTACCGACGTGAAATACCACACGCTATTACTGCCGCTCGCTCTAGCCGCCTGCGCGCATTCGCCTGAAGCGACGAATCCGGCTCCATCATCGTCCGCCTCGTCCGCCGCTGTGGCGAGCACGACATCGACCAGCGGCACGACCATCCTCGGGCAGTACCATTGGCAACTTAACAACGCGATCGACAGCCAGGGTACGCACATCGACGCGCTGTTCGTGAGACCGGACCAACCGCTGCAACTGGACTTCAGCGCTGACCGGCTGAACGTGGTGAATAGCTGCAATAACCTGGGCGCCGCGTACAGCATCCGGAAAGGCCGCATGCAAATCGGCTCGATGGCGAGCACGATGATGGCCTGCGCCGATCCAAATCTCGCCGCACTCGACGACGCCATTTCGCAGCGCCTGCGCGGTAGCGTCAGCGTGAACCTGCTGGCTCGCGGCAATGTGCCCAGCCTGCAACTGGTCATGGATAACGGTGATACGCTGAGCTTTACCGGTGTGCCCACCGCGCAAACACGCTTTGGCGGTCCCGGCGAAACGGCCTTCCTCGAAGTGGCCCCGCAGACCGTGCCATGCAACCATCCGCTGATTCCGAACAGGCAATGTCTGCTGGTGCGCGAACGCCACTTCGACGAGCAGGGTTTGCCCACCGGCAAGCCTGGCGAATGGCAGCCACTGAACCAGGATATCGAGGGTTATTCGCATGCGCCGGGCATTCGCAACGTGCTGCGCGTGAAGCGCTTTACTGTCAATAACCCGCCCGCCGATGGGGCGTCGGTCGCTTACGTGCTGGACATCGTCGTGGAGTCGGAAAAAGTCGAGCAGTAGCGCCATTCATATCAGGGAAATCCGCATGGAACTGTTATCCGTCGCTATCTTTGCAGGTGCATTGCTGCTCAACGCGGCGACTCCCGGCCCGAGCGTCGTCGCACTGGTCTCGCGCGTTATCGCGAGAGGATGGCGCGGTGTGATTCCTTTCGTCGCGGCGATGTGGATCGGCGAGGTGATCTGGCTCAGCATGGCAATGGCCGGGCTCACGATGTTGGCTCAAACCTTCCAGTTCATCTTTCACGCGATCAGATGGCTTGGCTGTGCTTACCTGTGTTGGCTCGCAATCCGGATGTGGCGGCAACCCGCAACGGAAGCAGAAGATACGCTGCCGCGCCAATCTTCCTCGCTATCGATGTTCGGTGCGGGCATGGCGGTTACCTTGGGTAATCCGAAGATCATGGTCTTCTATATTGCCTTACTGCCGGCGTTGATCGATCTCCCGTCGGTGGGTGTGCGGCAGTGGGCGATGCTTGCGTCGGTTACTCTCGTGACGTTGGCCGCGATCGACCTGAGCTGGATATTGTTGGCCCATAAGGCGCGCTTTATTCTGCGCACGCCTCGCGCGGTTCGCTTTGCCAATCGTGTTGGCGCATGTGCGCTCGGTGGTGCGGCGGCGGCTATTGCGAGCCGCGATTGAGCACGTCATAACTAAGTGGGCCACGCCAATGCAAACCGAAATCAGAAACGCGACGTTACAAGATCTTCCCATCGTGCGGCGAATCACCGAACGTGCCTATGCGGTGTGGTTACCGGTTCTCGGCTTCCACCCACAGCCCGTTACGGAAGATCACGCACCACGCATCGCGCGTGGTGAGGTGACGTTGGCGTGTGTGCATGGCGAAGTCGCGGGCCTTATCGTCGTCGAATCTGGCGATGCATATGATCTGATTTTCAATGTCGCGGTAGACCCCGATCATGCCGGCAAGGGAATCGGCGCTCGCCTGATTGCGGAGGCCGAGCGGCGCGCCAAAGCGAACGGCAAGTCGAGCATGAAGCTCTACACGAATGCATTGATGAGCAGAAACATCGCGCTCTATTCGAAACTCGGCTATGTTGAAACAGGGCGACGGCCGCACCCGTCGCGCACCAATTCCACAATCGTCGATATGGCGAAAGAACTTTGATCTGACGGCGCGATTTCTTTTCAACCGCATTCTGTTATGCGAGTGACGGGCGGTGAATTCAGTAGTTCTCTGTCGCCGTTGTATTGTCCGCGCCGCGCGAATGTTCTGTAGAAGAGGTGGCCGCAGTCGAATCAGACGCAGGTCCGGAGTCCAACTGAGAGGCCGCTTCAGCACCACCCGCCTGCCCCGGCCTCAACAACAAGCCACCCAGCACACCAGCCGTAGCCGCAAAAACCGCTCCAAACAGAAATGCCGCGTGATACCCGCTATTGAGCGCGGCCGCCGCGCTCGCCGTGGCCTGCATCGCTTCACTGCGCGCCGCGGCGAGACTCGCGAGCACCGCGAGTCCAAGCGCTCCGCCCATCATGAAAGACGTGTTGACGATACCCGATGCGAGACCCGAGTCGGCCGCATCGACGTCGCTCATCGCGGCAAGCAGCAGCGGATTGAACGCGATGCCCGCGCCGAAGCCGAGCAGGATCATGCCGGGCAGCACGTCGGGCACGAAGCCGCCGTCCACGGGCGCACGCGCGAATAGCGCGAGGCCGCACGCGGCGACGAGCAGGCCAACCGCGAGCGGACGACGTAGCCCGAAGCGCATCACGACGCGCGCCGAGAGTCCGAGAGAGAAAAATCCCATGATCAGGTTGGCGGGCAGAAATGCGAGCCCGACCTGCAACGGCCGGTAGCCGAGCACGCGTTGCAGGTACAGCGCGGAGATGAAGAACCACGCGAACATCGCCGCGGCCCACAAGACGCCGACCACGTTGGCGGTCGCGACATTGCGCAGACGCAGGAGACCGAGCGGCATCAACGGATGCTCGACTTTCGCTTCGATCGCAGGGAACGCGCCGAGTAGCGCGAGCGCGGCGCATAGCAGGCCGAGCGTTTGCAGCGAGGCCCAGCCCGCTTCGTTGCCGTTCACGACCGCGTAGACGGCAAGCATCAGCGATACGGTGACGGTGACCGCACCGGCCACGTCGAGCCGCTCGCCGTGCGCGTGTCCGCGTGCGGCGGGCAGCAGCGCGAGGCACAGTGCATACACGGCGATGCCGATCGGCAGATTGACGAGGAAGATCCAGTGCCAGCTCAAGAGGTTCGTCAGCAAGCCGCCGAGCAGCACGCCGATGCTGCCGCCGCCCGCGCAGACGAAGCCGTACACGCCCATCGCTTTCGCGCGTTCGCCGGGTTCGGTGAACAGATTCATGATTAGCGACAGCGATACCGCCGAGACGATCGCCCCGCCCAAGCCCTGCACGGCGCGCGCGGCGACCAGCAGCACTTGCGAGTTCGCCATGCCGCACGCGAGCGAAGCGAGCGTGAAGAGCGTAATGCCGCTGAGAAACAGCTTGCGATGTCCGTATAGATCGCCGAGCCGTCCGCCGAGCAGCAGGCAGCCGCCGAACGTGAGCATGTACGCGTTGACGACCCACACGAGCGAGGTTTCGCTAAAGCCGAGGTCGGCCGCGATGGAAGGCAGCGCGACGTTCACGATGGTAGTGTCCAGCACGATCATCAGTACGCCGAGGCATAGAACGATTAGCGCGAGCCAGCGTTGTCGGCCGTGAATGGCATGGGTCATGCGGGCGCTCCTGTGGCGCGGTGGATCGGGTTTGCAGCGAGTCGGCCGGGGGCTGTCGGATGCCGGACGGGGCTGCGAGCAGGGGTAATGCGTCGGCGGTCGTAGTTTGGCGATATTTGCTGGCCAGGTTCAAAGGGCCGAACCCTGCGGTCGTTTGTCGATTGTAAGGGGATGGTCGAGTCTAGCCTGATGAGTTATGCGACACAACTACGAAATGATGGGCGGGGTGTCGGGGTGATTGCGGAGGGAGAATGCTACGCTTGCCGCCGTGTTCGAGTACACGCTTCGCGCTCGTACTGTCAATGTTGACGCATCGTTATTGATGCGAGAGGTCGCCACAATAGATGGGAATTTTCAGCGTATTCCGATTGTGGCAGATTGCTTTATTCGTCGAGAATCGGCTGGAGTGGAAGGTAAGACTTTCCGCTTCGGCATTTCAATGTCGGAAGTTCCGTGAACAATCAAGACGACCAATCCATAACGAAGTCCACTTATGAAATTAAGCTCTCTGGCAAAGTGGTGGATACCCATATTCCTGTTCGGGTTCGTCATTCTCCGACTCGCCACCCACACGACCGACCTCAGTGCGAGCGAATGCATTAGACGCATGTCCGAAAACCGCCACTACATCGCAGAGCGATGCCTGCTTCAATGGAGAGGCGGCAACAATCCGGACTACGTCGGCCGAGTCTACGACGCCGGCTCAGGCGAGTTACTCGTGCGCAGAACCTTCAGCACGCCAGTTCCCGAACTGGTTTGGCTGAATAACGACGCGGTTTCTTTTTCTCGTGGCGGCGACAACACATCGTTTGTGAAGCTGCCGCCGTCGCTTTATGACCGGCTCGACGCGAAACTTTCCTTGCGCGTGTTCTGAGTCAAGTAACAGCGACGTCGGCGGCCACCACTCACACCTTCGACTTCCCACCCATCAACCGATTCGAAGGCAACGTTTCATCGAGCAACTTCCGCGCACTCTCGATTCCCGCCACCGGCAACCCCTCAGGATCAAGCAATCCCACCTGCACGAGCACCGAAGCCTGATCCCAATAGATGTGCTCGTTATAGAGCTTGTCGCCGCGGAAGCACACCACCGCGAGCATCGGCACTTCGAAGTACTTGCCGGTCGGCGCAACGCCCGGCAGCAGCCAGTCGATTTCGCAGCTATGCGTGCAACTGAAAATGAATTCGTCGACAATGCGGTCCGCGCCGATCGTGCGCGAAATCGGAATCAGCCTGGTATCGGGCGGATTCGAGTTGACGAAGTGATGCGTGTAGAAGCGTTTGAGATTGTCGTGGCCGACACCGCCCGTCATCGTTGGCACATGATTGACATACGGTTGCGCGACCATCGTCGGCATGACCGCATCGACGTCGCGCGTCGCGAACTCGTGATAGCAATGCGCTTCCCACAGCGCGTTGAGATCGTAGACGGGGCCGAGCACCTTGCGCAGCAGCGCGAGCGTGCGCGAGTACGCCATCATTGCGGCGGGCTTGTCGTATTGCTTGCGCGCCGGCGCCGCGAATGCATGATCGCAGCCGGGGTACAGGTATTGCTCGATGTGCGGCCGCGTGCGCAATGCCGCGCCGATGCGCTCGCGCGTTTCAGGTGGGCAATGCGCGTCGTTCTCGGGGAAGTGAAACACCATCGGGCAGTGGATCGACGGCACTTCGTTCAGATGGGCGTCGAGGCCCACGCCGTAGTAACTGACCGCACAGTCGACGTCGGTGCGCGCTGCGGCGAGAAACGCGAGCTTGCCGCCGAGGCAGTAGCCGACTACGCCGACCTTACCCGCCTGTTCGGGCAGCCCGCGTAACGTGGCGATGGTGGCGGCGATGTCCTTGACCGCGAGGTCGGCGTCGAACTGGCCGAGATAGCCGAGCGCCTGTTGCATGTCGGTCTCGCCGTAACCGAGGTCGATGCCCGGCTTGATGCGCCAGAACAGGTCCGGCACGAGCACGACGTAACCTTCTTCAGCGTAGCGGTCGGCGGTCGCTTTCATCGAGTCGTTGACGCCGAAAATTTCCTGCGGCAGCACGAGCCCGGGGCCGGAGCCCTGCGCGGGCCGCGCGACATAAGCGTTGAAACAGCCGCCGTCTTCGGCGACGACTTCGATGAAAGAGCCTGTCATGCGATTTCGATCCCATGAAGTGGGTTACGTCATCGTACGCAACTCGAAACGTTTGAGCTTGCCGGTTTCGGTGCGCGGCAGTGCGCCGACGAAAGTGATGACACGGGGATATTTATAAGGCGCCACGCTATTCTTCACGAAATCCTGTAGTTGCGCGACCGTTTTGTCATCGGCGGTATAGCCGGGGTTCAGCACGACGAATGCCTTGACGATCTGTCCGCGCGTTTCGTCGGGGATGCCGATCACGCCGCATTCGGCCACCGCTTCATGTTGCAGCAGCACGCTTTCCACTTCGGGTCCGGAGATGTTGTAGCCGGCCGAGACGATCATGTCGTCGGCGCGCGCCTGGTAGAACACGTAGCCGTCCGTGTCGAGATAGACCGAATCGCCGGGCAGATTCCAGCCGTCGCGCACGAAGCGCAGTTGCCGGTCGTCGGCGAGATAGCGGCAACCGGTCGGGCCACGCACCGCGAGCTTGCCGATCGTGCCGGGCGGCACCGGCCGCATGTCGTCGTCTACCGCTTGCACGACGTAGCCGGGCACCGCGCGGCCGATCGCGTTCGCGCGAATCTCGTCGCCCTGCGCCGCAATGAAAATATGGATCAGCTCGGTGCCGCCGATGCCGTCGATCATGTCGATCCCGGTCGCGTCATGCCATAGCCGGCGTGTCGAATCGGGCAGCGCTTCGCCGGCCGACACGGTTTTCTTCAGCGTCGACACGTTGTGTTGCGCGACGAGCGGCGCCATTTGCCGATAAAAAGTCGGTGCCGTGAACATGACCGTTGCGCCGAAACGTTCGACGAGCACGAGCAGCGTTTCGGGCGTGAGCTTTTCGACGAGCACCGTCGAGGCGCCGACGCGCAGCGGAAAGCACAGCAATCCGCCGAGGCCGAACGTAAACGCGAGCGGCGGCGTACCGCAGAAGATGTCGTTCGAAGACGGCTTCAGCACATGGCGCGGAAACAGATCGCACATCGCGATCACGTCGCGATGGAAATGCATGCAGCCCTTCGGCGCGCCGGTCGTGCCGCTCGTGAACGCGATCAGGCAGACGTCGTCGGCGGCTGTATCGCATGCGGTGAAGTGCGCGGGCTTGCTGGCCGCGAGCGTGTCGAGCGAATCGGCGGAGTCGTCGTGAAAGCGGCGCGTTTGCGTGAGCGTCGGGCAGTAGAACTCGTCGGCGGGATCGGTGCAGCGCGCGAGTTCGCCGGTCAGGCGCGCATCGCATAGCGCGGCGCTGATCCGCGCTTTTACGATAATCTGCTTCAGTTCTTTCGCGCGCAGCAGCGGCATGGTCGGCACGACGACGAGCCCGGCCTTCAGCGCCGCGAACATCGCCACGGCCATCTGCAAGGTATTCGGTCCGCGCAGCAGCACGCGGTTGCCCGGCTGCAAACCCATTTCATCGACGAGCACATGGGCGCTGCGATTCACGAGCGCGAGCAGTTCGCCGTAGGTCGTCGCGTGCGGCTTGCCGTCCACGTCGGACCAGATGGCCGGCCGGTCGCGATAACCGGCCTCGATGGTCCGTTCGAGCAGTTCGGTCGCGCAGTTCAGCCGCGCTGGATAGTCCACGTCCGGGTTGTCGAGCAGAAAGACGGGCCATTGATCCTGCGGCGGAAGATTGTCGCGCGCGAAAGTATCGACGTGTGCCGACGGTTCCATCATGGTCTCCCGGTGTCGTTGAGCCGGTTAATGCACTGCGTTTGGCGTGTGGGGCGGCGCGGCTTTCAATGAGGAATCATGGCGGTGGCCTCGATCTCGACCTTGGCGCGATCCTCGATCAGCGCAACGACCTGCACCGCGCTCATCGCGATGTCGTAATCGCCGATCAGTTCGCGAAACGCGCGGCCGATGTCTTTCAGCGCCGCGAGGTATTCGCGCTTGTCGGTGACGTACCACGTCATGCGCACGAGGTGCTCGGGCTTGCCGCCCGCTTCGCGTAGCACGGCGAGCAGGTTCTTGATCGCCTGCACCGCTTGCGCGGCGAAGTCGTCAGTATGGAACTGGGCCTGTTCGTCCCAGCCGATCTGACCGGCGATGAACACCTGCGTGCCGGTGGCCGCGACGCCGTTCGCATAGCCGCGCGGTTTGATCCAGCCGGCGGGAAGGAGAGCTTTTTTCATGAGCGTTGCGCCTCGGTGCGCTTCGATGGATGGGACGATGGGGCGTATGCCGCGAGCGCGCTCGCGATGTCGTCGGGAATCCCGATGGATTTGCCGGTCTCGAACGACATCGTTACGAGCACCTGTTTCGCGCGAAAGCGCGTTTCGCCGTTGCAGTGACCGACGATGTCGAGGCCGATCGAACTGCGGCCGATCACGGTGACGCTCAGCGTCAGCGTGATCGTCTCGCCCATCTGGCTCGGCCGCGAGAATTCGCAATCGAGCTTGACGATCGGCAGGCCGATGCGGCGCTGGCCGATCATATGCGCGTAGTCGATCAGCAGGCCCTCGTTGAACCAGTCTTCGACAAGCGCATTGGTCATCACGAGATACTGCGGAAAGAACACGATGCCGGCCGGATCGCAGTGCGAAAAGCGGATGCGTACAGGTCTTTCGAACGAAGCGTTCATTGGGCGTGCTCCCCGGCGACGGCAACGGTGGCGGCGTGCGCTTTCAGCAGATCGCGGCCGACGATCAATTGCTGCACTTCGGTCGCGCCTTCGTAGATGCGCAGCGCGCGAATCTCGCGATATAGCATCTCGACCGCGGTGCCGCTTTGCACGCCCATGCCACCGTAAAGCTGCACGGCGGCGTCGATCACCTGCTGCGCGCCTTCGCTCGCGTGCCACTTCGCGAGCGCCGCTTCGCGCGTGACGTTCTCGCCCTGATCGCGCAGCCACGCGGCGCGATAGACGAGCAGCGCACTGCTGTCGATGGTCAGCGCCATTTGCGCGAGCTTCGCTTGCGTGAGCTGGAAGTCGCCGAGCGTCTGGCCGAACATCTTGCGCGACGACGCGCGTGCGAGACCCTCGGCCATCGCATGACGCGCGAAGCCGAGCGAGGCCGCCGCGACCGACGTGCGGAAAATATCGAGCGTGCGCATTGCGAGCTTGAAGCCTTCGCCGGGCACGCCGAGCATCTGGCTCTTCGGCACGCGCGCGTTCGTGAAGCGCAGGCGCGCGAGCGGATGCGGCGCGATCACGTCGATACGCTCGGCAATGTCGAGCCCCAGCGTATCGGCATCGACCACGAACGCGCTGATGCCGCGTGCGCCTGGTGCTTCGCCGGTGCGCGCGAACACGACGTAGAAGTCTGCGATGCCGCCGTTCGAGATCCACGTCTTCTCGCCGTCGAGCACGTAGGCGTCGCCGTCTTCGCGAGCGGCGAGCGCCATCGCGGCGACGTCGGAGCCCGCTTGCGGCTCCGACAACGCGAATGCGGCGATGGCCGTGCCGTTCGCGACGCGCGGCAGATAGCGCGACTTCTGCTCATGCGTGCCGCCGAGCGAGATCGCGCCCGAGCCGAGCCCTTGCATGGCGAGCGCGAAGTCCGCGAGACCGGAATGCTTCGCGAGCGTTTCGCGCAGCAGGCAGACGGCGCGCGTGTCGATCGTGTCGCCGTGGCCGCCGTATGCAACGCCGCCGACGCCGTATTTCAGCCAGCCCGCCGCGCCGAGTTCGCGCACGAGACGGCGGCAGGTCGCATCGGTATCCTGATGATCGTCATGCGCGAGATTGGCGCGGCACCATGCTTCGATGCCGGCGGCCAGTTCGCGATGACGCGGCTCGAAGAACGGCCACGCGAGTGCGCTGTGCATGTCGATCTTATGGTCCTGAGTGGCGGCGCTCAACTCAATCTCCTTCGAACACGGGGCGCGACTTCGCCGCGAACGCGTTGTACGCGCGCTCGAAATCGCGCGTGCTCATGCAGATCGCCTGCGCCTGTGCTTCCGATTCGATGGCTTCGTCGATGCTCATGCTCCATTCCTGGTGCAGCATCTTCTTCGTCATGCCGTGCGCGAAGGTCGGGCCCGCGGCGAGATCGGCGGCGAGCTTCTGTGCTTCTTCGAGCAGCGCGGCCGGTTCGCAGAGGCGGTTGTAGAAGCCCCACGCATGGCCTTCGTCGCCGCTTGCCGAGCGCCCCGTGAACAGCAGTTCGGCGGCGCGTCCCTGGCCGACGATGCGCGGCAGCATCGCGCAGGCGCCCATGTCGCAGCCCGCGAGGCCGACGCGCGTGAACAGGAACGCAAGCTTGCTGCGCGCGGTGGCGAGGCGCATGTCCGAGGCCATCGCGAGAATGGCGCCGGCGCCCGCGCAAACGCCGTCGATGGCGGCGATGATCGGCTGCGGGCAATGGCGCATGGCCTTGACGAGATCGCCGGTCATGCGCGTGAACAGCAGCAGTTCGGGCATCGGCAGATCGATCAGCGGCGCGATGATGTCGTGTACGTCGCCGCCGGAACAGAAGTTCTCGCCCGCGCCGTGCAGCACGACCGTCTTCACGTCGGTGGCGTAGGCGAGATGACGGAACAGGTCGCGCAACTCCGCATACGATTCGAACGTGAGCGGGTTCTTGCGCTCGGGGCGGTTCAGCGTGATCGTCGCGACTTTGCCCGTCACCGACCAGCCGAAGTGTTTCGCTTCGTATCCGGCGAGCGTGAGGCGGTTGCCGGCCAGCAGCGCGTCGGCGTTGGATCGTGTCATGTGTGTGTCCCCTGCAAGGTGATGGCGGCGGGTCGGTATAGGTCAGTTCTTGAGACTGTCGAGCAGATGTTGCTTCAGTTTGCCGAGGCGGTCATGCGTGCGCATCTTTTCGTCGATGCTCAGGCCACCGAACATTTCGACGACCCATTGCTCATGCGCGGCCGCCATGCGGTCGAACGCCTTGCGGCCGGCGGGCGTGAGGCACACGCTGATCGAGCGGCGGTCGTTCGGATCGGCGCTGCGCAAGACGAGCCCTTCTTTTTCGAGCTGATCGGTAATGCCGGTGACGTTGCCGCCCGTCACCATCATGCGGCGCGACAGTTCGGTCATCTTCAGGCCTTCGGGATGGCGTTCGAGTTGCGCCATCAGATCGAAACGCGGCAACGTCGTGTCGAATTCGTTGCGCAGGCGTTTGCGCAATTCGGCCTGCACGAGATTCGTCGTGGTCAGCATGCGCAGCCAGAGACGCAGACCCATGTGACTGTCCGCGCCGGTACTTATTTCGAGGTCCACGACGTTCTCCGCGGGTTGGGCGACACCTTTGCGCGACGGCTTCTTTTCTACGGCCGTGGCGGTGGCCGCCGCGGGCTTGCCTGCCTGGGTCGATTTGCTCACATCACTTCTCCGCCGGAGATCGAAATGGATTGGCCCGTGATCGCGTCCGAGCCGGGCTGGCACAGCCACAGCACCGAGTTGGCGACCTGCTCGGGACTGACGAAGCGGCGCTGCGGGTTCGAGCGCAGCAGCGCTTCGCGTGCCTGCTCTTCGGTGCGCGAAGTTTTGCTCGTAATCTGTTCGAGCGAAGCGTGCAGCAGTTCGGTTTCCGTATAACCGGGACACACCGCATTGACCGTGATGCCGCGCGTCGCGACTTCGAGCGCGAGCGAGCGCGTGAGGCCGATCACGCCGTGTTTCGCCGCGCAATATGCGGCCACGTAGGCATAGCCGATCTGCCCCGCGGTACTCGCCACGTTGACGATGCGCCCGTACCCACGTTCGAGCATGCCCGGCAACACCGCGCGCGCGCCGAGAAATACGCCGGTGAGGTTCACGTCGAGCATGCGCTGCCAGAGCGCCATGTCGGTGTGCGCGAACGGCGCGGCCTGCGCCTGCCCCGCGTTGTTGACGAGCATATCGACCGCGCCCGCCTGGTCGAACGCCCGCGCGACCGCTTCTTCCTGCGTCACGTCCACGCTGATACAGGCCACGTTGCCGAGTGCCGCGCATCGTTCGCGCTGCGCTTCGAGCCGTTGCGCGTTGCGGCCCATCAGCGTGACGCGCGCGCCCGCGCGTAGCAGCGCCTCGGCGACCGCCGCGCCGATGCCGCTGCCGCCGCCCGTGACGACGGCATGCTGTCCAGTGAGCCATGAGGTTGGCGTGTTCACGTCGTTCCTTCCGCGCGCTGGGCGCGTTGTTGTGCGGTGAGGCCCGCGTTCGCGATGGCCTGCGCGCGTTCGCGTTCGAGATTGCGTTCGAGCTGGACCTTGGCTGCCGTGTAGGGCTTCGGCCACGCGACGTCGAGATAGCCGATCTTCGCGGCTTCGTTCAGCGTCCACGCCGGATTCGCGAGATGCGGACGCGCGATCGCGCAGAGGTCCGCGCGGCCCGCCGCGATGATGCTGTTCACGTGGTCCGCTTCCGAGATCGCGCCGACCGCGATCGTCGCGATACCGGCCTCGTTGCGCACGCGATCGGCGAACGGCGTCTGGAACATGCGGCCATACACGGGCTTTTCTTCCTTGCTGACCTGGCCCGACGAGACGTCGATCATGTCCGCGCCCGCTGCCTTGAAGGCCTCGGCGATCTTCACGGCGTCGTCGGGCGTATTGCCGCCTTCGACCCAGTCGTGCGCGGAAATCCGCACCGAAATCGGCTTCTCTGGCGGCCATACCGCGCGCATCGCTTTGAACACGCGCAGCGGATAACGCAGACGGTTTTCGAGCGAACCGCCGTATTCGTCGGTGCGCCGATTCGTGAGCGGCGACAGGAAGCTCGACAGGAAATAGCCGTGCGCGCAGTGCAGTTCGAGCCAGTCGAAGCCGGCTTCGACCGACATGCGCGTTGCCTCGACGAATTGCGCCTCGATCTCGCGCAGTTCCTCACGCGTGGCTTCGCGCGAATGCTGGCTGATGCCGCGCAAGTACTGTTGCGGTGACGCCGAGATAAGCGGCCAGTTGCCTTCGGCGAGCGGCTGATCGATGCCTTCCCACGCAACGCGCGTCGAACCTTTTGCGCCCGAGTGGCCGAGTTGAATGCCGATCTTCGCATCGGACTGGCTATGCACAAGATCGACGATGCGCTTCCATGCGGCCAGATGCACGGGCGCGTACATGCCGGGGCATGCGGGCGTGATACGCGCTTCGGGCGACACGCAGGTCATTTCCGTCATGACGAGCGCGGCGCCGCCCATCGCGCGCGCGCCGAGATGCATGAGGTGATAGTCGCCGGGCACGCCGTCGACGGCCGAGTACTGCGCCATCGGCGAGACCACGACGCGGTTTTTCAGCGTGACGCCGCGCACCGTGAACGGCGTGAACATCGGCGGAATGGAGTGCTTTTCCGGCGCGCGCTCGATGCCGGAACGCCGCGCGAGCCAGTCTTCGAAGCCCGACAGATAGTGCGCGTCGCGCTCGCGCAGGTTCTCGTGCGAGATGCGCTGCGAGCGCGTGAGCAGCGAATACGCGAACTGTTCCGGCTCGAACGACGTATAACGGTCGACGTGTTCGAACCACTCCGTCGAATTGCGCGCGGCGTTCTGAATCCGCAGTACGTCGATGCTGCGAACTTCGGTGTAGTGCGCGAGCGCAGCGGCGAGGTCGCCGGGATGCGCGCTCATGCTGTTGGCGAGCTCGATGGCGTCTTCGAGCGCGAGCTTGGTGCCCGAGCCGATCGAGAAGTGTGCGGTGTGCGCGGCGTCGCCCATCAGCACGACCGGGGTTTGCGTGCCGTTCGCGTTCGCGCGCCAGTGCACCCACTCCTTGTTGACGACGCGCGGGAAGCGAATCCATTGCGACGAGCCGCGCAAGTGCGCTGCGTTCGACATCAGCGCATGGCCGTCGAGGTACTTCGCGAACAGCTTCTCGCAGAATGCGATGCTGTCTTCCTTGCTCATGTCGTCGAGACCGGCGGCGCGCCATACGCGCTCGGGCGTCTCGACGATGAAGGTCGAGGTTTGATCGTCGAAGCGATAGGCGTGGGCCTGAAACCAGCCGAATTCGGTTTCTTCGAACGCGAACGTGAAGGCGTCGAAGAGCTTTTTCGTGCCGAGCCAAACGAAGCGGCAGTCGCGCACGTCGATGTCGGGCTCGTAAGTGGCCGCGTACTTTTGCCGGACCATGCTGTTCAGGCCGTCGCATGCGATGACGAGGTCGGCGTCGTAGGCGGTGTCGTCCATGACCTGCGTTTCGAACACGAGCTTCACGCCGAGTTCTTCGCAGCGCGCTTGCAGGATATTGAGCAGACGTTTACGGCCGATGCCGCAGAAGCCGTGACCCGACGAGCGAACCGTCCGGCCGCGGAAGTGAATTTCGATGTCGTCCCAGTGATTGAACGCGTCGAGGATCGCCTCGGCGCTCGGGGCGTCGGCCGCGCGCAGATTGCCGAGCGTCTGGTCGGAGAATACGACGCCCCAGCCGAACGTATCGTAGGGGCGGTTGCGCTCGACGACCGTGACGTCATAGCCCGGGTTGCGTTTTTTCATCAATAGACCGAAGTACAACCCGGCCGGGCCGCCACCGATACAGACAATGCGCATGCTGGTTCCCCAAAAAATGGACTCTGCGGTGAGGTTAATTTAGGTTTTGATAGTTTAGATGTCAAGTAAATTTCGAGAAGAAGGGCAAGGACCTGAAAGACAAACACCCCGAAAGCCGGACCTATGTCCAGCCTTCGGGGTGCGGTTCAGCTCGAAGCGCGTGCTCGCCTTGCGCCTATGCGCGCCTCGCTGTCATTCGCGATAACTGTTACTGGCCGGCTGGCGACGCGACGGACGGGGTCGCCAGCGTGTTGTGGCTCCCGTACGCGTTGCCGCCGGACGTCGTGCTGCTCATGCTCTTCTGCACGTTCGAGTTCTGCGAGCCGGTGCCCATGCCGCTGTCCGAGCCAGTGGCGCCGGGCGTGCCGTAGCCGCTCGTCTGCTGCGGGGCGGCCGGCGATACGACCGAGGGGGTGGCGAGCGTGTTGTGGCTCTGTGCGTATGCGCCGCCCGACAGCGCAAGTGCGGCGACGGCCGCGATTGACATGCTGATTGCCTTGTTCATGATTCGTGCCTCCACGATTGGACTGGAATGTCGACGCAGCCGATCGTCATCGGCTTGATCGTGAATCGAGCAATTATCGTGACTGGTGCTCTTATTCACCTTGAGACGAGGTGCGTCGTGCAGAGCGTTTCGTTTGTACCTGGCAGAGCCGCCGCCCCGTTCAGCCGCGTCCGCCCTATGCGATTCCGTCGCGGGACAGATGCGGGAGACGCCGCGTGACCGGAATCGACGCGAACGAATTGATGCAACCAGCATGCACCATCGAATCGATCGAGATCGTGATGACTGGCGGCTGCGGCGACATGACTGCTCGATACCAGGAACAATGGAAAACATCGAATGGATCGATTTCCTGAAGCGCTTGCAACAGTATAGGCGAAGCAGCGATTTCGCGGCGCCGGTGCCGCCGCAGTGCCGGCAAAGCATGCTTCGATGGTTGACCGGACCCAGTTGACCCGTGTTTGCGCCGCGCAGTCGACGGCCGCTTATGCGGCGCATTGATCGACCCCGCCGCAATCCAGTTCGTGGAGACAATGGGCGAAACGAAGCCCCTCACTTGAGCAGACCGACGTAATGGGCCCGTGGCCGAAGCAGCGTCCCGTCGGCGATCTGCTCGATGGCATGCGCCATCCAGCCCACGCTGCGGCCGATCGCGAACATCGAGAACACCGAGTCGTCCGGCAAGCCGCAGTACCTGGCCAGCGCGGTGAGCGCGATGTCGATCGTCGGCGCGAGGTTGCTCGTCCGATGCACGTATGCGGTCAGTTCGCGCACATCGTCGGGGGCGTCGAACGCGGCCAGCAGGTCCGCCGCACGCGGATCGCCCTGCGGATACAGCTCGTGACCGAAGCCGGGCAGCGGGCCGTGAGTGGCCCTCCAGTGCTCGACGGCCGTTGCGACACCGTGTTCGCGCACTTCGCCGAGCAATGCCTGCACGCGTGCCGGGGCGCCGCCATGCAGCGGTCCCGACAACGCGGCCAGGCCCGCCAGCATGCAGGCGCCGAGCGATGCGCCCGTCGATGCGGTCACGCGCGCGGCAAACGCCGAGGTCGTCAGCTCCTGGTCCGCCAGCCACACCAGCGCGCGGCGCAGCAGATCCGCCTGCGCTTCGCAGCGCCACGCACGCGCGATGCGCAGATGCAGGGGACCGTCGCCGTTCAGCGCGACGAAGCTGCTGGCGAGCCGGCCCACCAGGCTGGCCGCTTCGTCGTGCAGACGCCGCGGATCCGTCGTGAGATTCGAACCCGGGTTGGTGGCCGCGAGCGAGATCGATACATACGCTCGCGCGAGTGGCGTGGTGTCCGGCGTAGCCGGCAGCGCGTCGCGCAGCGTCGGAAAACGCGGCGAGTGCTCGCAGTCCCACAGGCATTGCGCGGCGTCTTCGAGCGTGGCCCGCGCGGCGAGTTCGAGCGCATCGGTGCCGCGGTAATAGAGCCGTCCGCGCTCGATCGTGGAAATGCGCGTGTTGATGATGGGCTCGCCCCACGCCATCGTGCTCGCGGCAATATTCTTGTGGGCGCGCCCGAGATTGCGTTTCTTCATCAGCGCGGCGACATCCGACGCGCTATAGAGCTTGCGGCTCACATGCTCCGGGTCCCAGCGCACTTCGATGCGCCCGCGGCTGACATACGCATACAGGGTCTGCTTGCGCACACCCAGCGCGCGGCAGGCCTCCTCCTGAGTCATCCAGCTTTGCACGTTGATTGTCTCAATCAAGATTGACGCCCGGTGGCAGCGTGCGTCAAATTCGCTCCACACGTTCGCATGCGCCCGTCGCGCACGAGCGCGGATACCGGCAATCATAGCGCGCCGCCGCCCCCGAGCCGTCGTGGCGGCGCGGCCGCGCCAACAGGAGACAACGATGTTCACGCAAAGGACGGGTGGCTATGCCGCGACGGACGCGGTTCGCGTCACGCGCACCCGCTTCACGATTCTGGCGGTGATTCTGCTGCTCGCGACGGTCGCTTATGCCGATCGCGCGATCCTCTCGATCGCCGGCCCGGGCATCGCCAAAGAGTTCGGGCTCGATCATGTGCAGCTCGGCTATGTGCTGTCGGCGTTCAGCTGGGCCTATGTGGTCGGGCAGATTCCCGGCGGCCTGCTGCTCGATCGCCTCGGCACCAAGACCATGTATGGCGCCACGCTCGTTCTCTGGTCCATCGCGACGATACTCGTCGGGTTGATTGGCCATGTGACCACGGACCTCTCGGTCGCACTCGGCTTGCTGTTCGCGCTGCGCTTCGCACTCGGGCTGATCGAGGCGCCCAGTTTTCCGGCCAATAGCCGCGTGGCGGTCATGTGGTTTCCGAAAGAAGAGCGCGGGCTGGCTACCTCGCTGTTCGCGTCCGCATCGTATTTCGCGGTAGCGATTTTCTCGCCGCTGGCCGGCTGGCTTACCGCGAAGTTCGGCTGGCCCGCGCCGTTCTTCGCGCTCGGGTTGATCGGCATCGCGTCCGCCGGGGTGTGGGCCGTCGTGATGCACGAACCGGGCAAGCACCCGCGCGTATCGCAAGCCGAACTCGACCGGCTCGTCGCGGGCGGCGCGATGATCGACATCGACTCGGCCCACGAGCGTCTTTCGCGTCCCGTGATGTCGGGCAAGGCGCTGCGTCTGCTGCTCGGCAATCGCATGCTCTGGTGCTCGTACATCGGCCAGTATTGCGTGATTGCGCTGAGCTATTTCTTCATCACCTGGTTTCCGATCTATCTGGTGCAGGCGCGTGGCATGAACGTCATGCAGGCGGGGCTCGCGACGATGCTGCCGGCCGTGTCGGGTTTTCTCGGCGGCATTGCGGGCGGCGTAATTTCGGACTGGCTGATCCGCAAGGGCTGGAGCGTGTCGTGGGCGCGCAAGACGCCGTATATCGTCGGCATGGCGGTCGGCTGCTGCATCGTGTTCTCGGCGTTTACGGAAAGCAATACCGCCATCGTTCTGCTGATGACGCTCGCGTTCTTCGGCAAGGGCGCGGCGGCGGGCGCGGGCACGTGGGCCATCGTCAGCGATACGGCGCCGCGCGAGGCCGTGGGTCTCGCGGGTGCGATCTTCAACTGCGTCGGCAATATCGGCGGTATCGTCACGCCGATCGTGTTCGGCTATATCGTGCAGGCCACCGGCGGCTATACCGCCGGACTTTATTTTGTTGCGGCACACTGCCTGATCGCCGCCGTGGTGTATCTCGTGTTCATGGGCCGCATCGAGCGCGTGAAGGTGAACTGAGCGCGGCGAAACGCACGCGCATCGCAACGTATAACGGATTGATCCATCATGTCGAAACCCATCATTCTCAATGCCGCCGAGTTGCCGGCGCGCACCCAGGCGGAACTCGCCTCGCTCTTTACCGTGCTCGACCTGCCGCAGCAAGCGGACGAAGCCGCCGCGCTGCTCGCGCGACACGGCGCCTCGATTCGCGGCATTGCGCTGCGCAAGACGAAGATCGACGCGGCGTTTCTCGCTGCACTGCCCGCGCTGGAGATCATCGCGAGCTATAGCGCCGGGCTCGACAATCTCGACGTTCAAAGCGCGCAGGTGCGCGGCATTCGCATCGAGAACGCGTCGCGCGTCCTGGCCGAGGACGTTGCCAATACCGCGATCGGTCTCGCGCTCGCCGTCACGCGCGATCTCGTGCAGGCGGATGCCTATGTTCGTTCCGGCAAATGGCCCGAGCAGGGCGCGCTGCCTCTCGGCCGCTCGATCTCGCGCATGAGGATCGGCATCGTCGGGCTCGGCACGATCGGCGCGGCGATTGCGAAGCGCCTGCAGGCGTTCGGTTCACGGCTTGCGTACTATGGCCCGAACCGCAAGCCGGTCGATCTGCCGTATTACGACGACGTGGCGCGCCTCGCGGCGGATAGCGACATGCTTATCCTGAGCTGTCCGCTCTCGCCGCAAACGCATCATCTGGTCGACGCGCGAGTGATCGACGCGCTGGGGCCGCAGGGCTTTCTCGTCAACATCGCGCGCGGGCCGGTGGTCGACGAGGCGGCACTGATCGCGGCGCTCGCGGACAAGCGGATCGCGGGCGCGGCGCTCGACGTGTTCGAGCATGAACCGCATGTGCCTCGTGCGCTGATCGACGATCCGCGTGTCGTGCTCACGCCGCATATCGGTTCGGCTACCGAAGAAACGCGCACGGGCATGGCGGATAACGTTGTCGATATGCTTGCGAGCCACTTCGGCATTGCCGGTCCGCGCAGCACGTCGACGCGTGTGGCCGAGGCCGGGAATGCGGCGCCGGCAGTGCCGGCACTCTGAACGTAGATAAAGGGCGTCGCGGAAGAGTCTTCGCGGCGCCTGTTTGGTTGAATGCCTCTCTGGGGCGTGCAGCCGCCAGTCACCCGCGATCTAGCGATAGTTCACAAAGTCGATGATGTCGTTGAGGAACCACGGCAGGATCAATTGGGTGTCGGAATAGCTGGTGCCGACCGTGAGTCTCGGCGGTCGCGAGGCGCCATCGCCGGGCTTGGCGCCCTCGGGCGTGTGCAGGATGTAGCTATTCGCATGGGCCGGGCTCGACCACCCAGCCTGAGCGCTCGCGGACGACGACGTCGAGGTGCAACCGGCAGTGAGTACGAAAAGAACTGCTGCGAAGCAAAGGGACTTCATGGTGGTTTGAACTCCAGCAACACGACTTTGGCGATGTGCCGATGGCGAATCCAGTGCGGATCAATTCGCCGTGGTGAATCGATTGTGCCAAAAGCGGCGCTGTACGTGTCGAAAACCCTTGTGTCGTCCGGCATCCCGAGCGGGTCTGCCGATAGATGGTCCCAGTCGTGACGCGCAGTTCTTTCGATGTGATGCTTGCCATATGAGTCAGCGTGGGTCCGCGATCGTTTCTCGCTTCACGTGCGTGACTTTTCCGCCCGAAAAGATCAGGTAACTCACGACGGCGAGAGTGCAGACCGCGATGCCGCCATAGAGCATGAGCCACTCGAAGCCATGGACGAGCGCGCCGCGGCTGATGGCCGCAAATCCGTCGCTGGACAAAGCCGGCCATTGCGCCGCCGCCGCGGGATGCAGGTCGCCGATGGCGATGCGGTTTGCCATGGCGTCCCACGAGATGTCGAGCGGCGCCGCGGGCAGCGCATCTTGCAGACGATGCGCAACGCCTTTGACGAGAAGGAGCCCCATCATCGCGATGTTGATGGCGAGCGTAATCATGCGAGCGCTCATGTCGATGCCCGATGCCATGCCGGCGCGCGTGCCCGAAGCCGAACCGGTCGTCGTATTGGTGACCGGCGTATTGGTGATGCCGAGTCCCGCGCCGGCAACGAAGCAGCCCGGAAGAATCGCGAGCGCGCTCGTGTGATCGAAAGCACTGCCCGCACGCATCAGAAAGAACCCGAGTCCGATCGTGAACAGGCCCGCGGGAATGACAATAGCCGGCGAATAGCGCAATGCCAGACGCTCGCCTATCGGCGGGAATACGAGAGTCGGCAATGTATAGGCCAATAGAAACAGTCCCGCCACCATGGGGCTTGCGCCCAGTGCATGCTGAAAATAGATCGGCAGATAGATGATGAACGGCCAGAAGCTGAAGTTCATGCCGACCGAGCCGAGCAGCGCACCCGAGAAATTGCGGATTCGGAACACGGAGAAATCGAACATCGGATGCGCACTGCGCATTTCCGCCACGAAGAACGCCACGAGACTCGCAGTACTCGCGACGAAAATCGCGATGCCCGAGCGACTCGTGAAGCCGATATCGGCCCCCTGCGTAATAAACGAAACGAAGCCGAATACGGCGCCCGACAACGTCACCATGCCGGCGACGTCGAGCTTGCTCGCGTGCGGGTCGCGCGACTCGCGCACGCCGGGTACCGCGAGTACCAACGTCACGATGGAAATGAGCACGTGAACCCAGAAGACCCATTGCCAACTCGATAGTGCGACGATCGCGCTGCCGATCAACGGCCCGAAGCCCAAACCGATACCGAGGATGATGCCCCACGCGCTGAATGCCCGGGCGCGTTCGGCGCCTTGCGGAAACTGATGCGACAGCACGGCGACGAGACAGATGAGCATCGCGCCGCCGCTGGCGCCCTGCAGAAAACGGCTCGCGATCAGCACGGGCGCACTCGATGCGAGTCCGCACCACAGCGAGGCGATGCCGAACAACACGATCGAGACAATGAACATGCGCTTGCGGCCGAAGCGATCCGCGAGCGTTCCGGTTGCCATGAGTACGGTCGTACACGCGATGGTGTACGCGTTCATGATCCACTGCATCTGCTTGAAATCGGCGTGCAGCACGCCTTCCAGTGTCGGCAATATGGCCGGCACGCTCGAAATTTCGAGGCCGAACATCATCGCCGCGAGACACACGGCGAATAGCGCGAGGATATTTCGTCGAGCGTCGCACGGAAGGCATTGCTTCGTGGCTGCTTGCGGTTCGAGGTCGCATACCTGCATGTTTGACTCCAAAGGGTGGCGCGCCATTGCGACGGCATGGCGGTGAACGACCTAATCCAGTTTAGGGGAATAAGATTCCCTTATTGGTCCATTAAATTCCCATGATAGATTCCTGTTTGGAACCAATGAAGGGGCATCCAATGACAGATAATCTGGACGGCGTGGCGACGTTCGTGCAGGTGGTCGAGGCCGGCAGCTTTGCGCTGGCAGCGGAGCGCATGAACCTCACGCGCTCGGCGGTCGGTAAGGCGATTAGCCGGCTGGAAGCGCGGCTCGGTGTGCGGCTGCTTCATCGCAGCACGCGCAGTCAGACTCTCACGGCTGAAGGGCAGGCCTATTACGAGGGATGCGTGCGAGCACTCGCGGAACTCGATGTTGCCGAGGCCGCGCTCGATCATGGCCGGGCTGAGCCTGCCGGCAGGTTGCGAGTGAGCGTGCCCGAAGCGTTCGGGTATTTTTGCGTCGCGCCGATTCTGCTCGATCTCGTGCGGCAGTATCCGAAGTTGCAGATCGATCTTTCGTTTACCGATCGCTTCACGGATCTCATCGAAGAAGGCTTCGATCTTGCCGTGCGAATAGGCGAGTTGCGCGACAGCAGCACACTCGCGGCGCGGCGGCTCGGTACGCAGCACGTTGTGATCGGCGCGTCGCCCGCGTATCTCGAGCGCTACGGAACGCCAACCTGTATCGAGCAACTGGAGAACCACGTCGGCATTGCGCTCTCGCGTGCCGGCGCAGTTGCTCCATGGAACGCAAAAGACGCGGACGGCAGTGCGCAACCGGTACGTATCCGCTCGCGTGTCAGCATGGACGACATTCAGGCGATTGCGGCGGCGGCAATCGACGGCTACGGACTGGCGTGGCTACCGTGCTGGCTGTTGACGCGTTACGCGAAAAGCGGGGCGCTGGTGCCGGTTCTCGATAACTATCGGGTCCGCTCTCAGGAGGTCTATGCGATCTGGCCGAAAGCGCGTCATTTGCGGGCGAAAACGCGGGTTGCCATCGATGCGTTGAAGGAGAAAGTACCGGAGATGATTGGGGAGTAGTGCGGCAGTGTTCGACCGTTCATATTATAATTTCATGTCGCTTACATGAAACTGCCGTAAGCCAATTGCACAGTGCCGGGTGTCATGCACTGCTTCGCATCTTCCGCGGTCTTCTCGAATGCAACGATCGATTCGCCTGCCCGCTGCGATGTGGCGGCAGCGAGCGGTTTCGCTATGGCTGCGAGCGGGGTTTGTCACGGCAGGGGTTGCTACAGCAGGGGTTGCCACGGCATTTCGCAGCGACGCGATAAAACGACAAGGCAATAAGACAGGCACGCTGGCGGCTAGCCCATGCGTTGCGTAATAACAGTGTTATTTGAAATATGACCACGCCCATTGAGACCATCGAAGCGCGCGATTCCGCGCGTTTCTTTACGCAACCCAAAGTACTCGTTGTCCTCGCGACCGTATGCTGCCTGCTATGGGGCAGCTCGTATCCGGCAATCAAAATCGGCTATTCGCTGCTCGGTATTACGCAAGGCGACATTCCGTCGAAACTGGTTTTCGCCGGCTACCGGTTCGTTCTCGCGGGACTGTTTCTGCTGATTCTCGCCGCACTATCGAAGAAGCCGCTTTTTAATTTGACCCGCCGCAACGCGGGACAGTTGATGCTGCTGGGCGTTACGCAAACGGCCATTCAATATGTGTTCTTCTATATCGGCCTTGCATACACCACCGGAGTGCGCGGCTCGATCCTGAATTCGACGACGACCTTCTTCAGCGTGCTGCTCGCTCACTTTATCTACAAGAACGACAAGATCTCGCCGCGCAAGGCGGTTGGGTGCCTGTTGGGATTCGTGGGTGTCATGGTGGTCAATTTCAGCGATAGCTCGTTCGAGTTTGCGTTTACGCCGCTCGGCGAGGGCTTTATCGTGATCGCCGCATTCGTGCTGTCGGCCGCGTCGATCTACGGCAAGCGCATTTCGCAGGGCATGGACGTCATGGTCATGACGGGCTACCAGCTCGGGTTTGGGGGCGTCGTGCTCGTCGTGGCGGGTTATGCGACAGGCGGTACGCTGAGCGGATTCACGGTGGAATCGGCGGCGCTGCTCGGCTACCTGGCGCTTCTCTCCTCGGTGGCTTTTTCGTTGTGGAGTTTGCTGCTCAAATACAACCAGGTCGGCAGAGTGACCGTGTTCAACTTCCTCGTGCCGGTGTTCGGTACTGCGTTGTCCGCGATATGTTTGAACGAGAACATCATGGAGTTGAAAAATCTGCTTGCGCTCGTTCTCGTTTGCAGCGGGATATGGCTGGTTACGCGTGCGCCGCAAGTGCGTTCCGTGTATGCGAAGACGGGTGGTGCGCGGGGGTGTCGGGAGAGTTGAGGCTCAGCGTGATGGGTGTGCGAGCCGCGGCAAGTACACCCATGCCTTTTAACGTCGACACGTAACAACGCGTTCCGCTATCGCCCCCACTTGCAACCGCGTCCCGCCGATTTCGATGTCGAGTAGACGCGCTTCCACCAGCCGATAACTCCCCTGAGACAGCGCATCGCGGACACTCGTGCAGTCCGGCCCGATGTCGAGTCTGCCGAGCAATGGCAGTAGCCACGACATCAACGTGAGCAGCAGCTTACGTGTGCCACAAATGAAATTGTTTCTTACGTTGGTGATATTCAAACCGGCGGCGAATGCCAATGTGCTGACTGTACGGGTGCGACGTAGAGGAGGACCAGGAGGGACGGAAAGAAAACCGCATGGGGGATGACCGAAGATGGGCCTCCCGCTATTTCCAGAAGGATGTACAGCAGTATTCCTTGTGCTATTCCGACTGCTATGCGATACGCAAAGAGACTCGCGATGGGCGGCGCGGTTTCTCCCCGAACAGATTCGGAATTCGCTTCGTTCATATAGTTTTTCCTTTCTGCGTCAACAGACTATGAGCGGTACTGGATGAAAATCCATTCCATGTTCGCAATAAACGCTGCAGATTCGCATCCACGGCCACTTCACGGCGCCATGTATTCAGACTCCAAGGTATCACGTCTTACAACGGGAGTACTGAGTGAGCAGCCATATCTCGCGCACGGGACGCAGCGAACCTTTTCAGAGTCAGCAACAGGCGATTCAGCAACGGGCAATCAACACACCGCCGCCTACTCAAGCGGCATCGCCTGCCTGCACACCTTCGCTTCAGGGGCTTTCTCCGCTGCCTCGGCCCGCGTCGAGCGCTCAAGGCAACGTTCGCCGCTCCAATCTTAGGGAAGTCGGGGCCGCGGCGTCACCGGAAGTATCGCGCCAGCAGTTCATGATGAAACTGGTCCATCAAGGCGTTGAGGATTACACCCGGGCACTGGTCGCTTATCCGAGAACTCGGACAGGCATAACACAAGTTGCCGACCACAGTGAGCCGTTGATCAGAACGCTTAAAAAGTTGGCAGATGCGCTAAAAATCGCTATGGGGGAGGCGAAGCAGAACCTCAAGTCCAATACGAACGAGCGATCATCCGCCGGTCTGTTAAAGCGCTTTAGCGAGGAGCTGGAGGACCTCAATCGCGAATGCCAGAGTGCGTCCGATCTTGTGAAAGATCTCGGGGACGTGCTAAATAAGTTCAACCCTTATCTCCGGAAAATGGCAGGGGGGGTATCCCTCGTTCTTAATCCTAATGAGCCTGAAACGCAGAAATTTTTCGAGAAAAATATTAAGGATATCTCCGGGAAGATAGCCAGGAGCCGTGCATGCTTCGATACGATACTCGCGGGCATTGACCGGGACATGCCATCGTTGCGAGACGTGAAGATTGACGGTAATTCCCTGGATGAGACCTGGAAATGGGCTCTCAAGAAAACGCGGGACAGCCATATAAAGGAACTGCTGTACTTGGGGAGAATGGCTGATACAGTGGGCAAGACGTTAGTCTCTACGTGCGTCAGTGAGCTACTTGGCAGATTCGGTCAATTAGGCGAGGTGATCAATAGAACGACCCGAGCCGAAGATCGACGTACAGGGAACATAGGCGGTGGGTACGATGACAGGTTTGCTGCCCTGTTGCGGGAATCGTCCAATGTCGGCAGCCAGTACGCCACCTTTGCAAAGTCCATGGACGAAAATCTCCGGTGGATCGATGGACTACGCGGTAAGCCCGGCATCTTCGATTCTATAGTACTGGACGAACACCGCCATCTGATCAATGCGGGTATGCCCATCGACACCAAAGCCGTCATTCTGTTCGACAATATTCGTAAGTCTCTCCGGTACAGGAATCAAGGCGAGAGGATTGCGGGCACCGCTGACCCCGCAGTGACCGCACAGTTTGACGAGGTATCAGTCAGCACGATGGTTCGCATCAGCGTCGAGTTGCTCCATAACGTTTCACATTGCCTCACGGCATTTCCAGATAGCGATCCTTTAGCATACTGTCGCCGCGAAGACGCGATGCGCCAACCCGTGCTCGACGCGGTCGCACTACACTGCGGCGAAATCGAAACCGACCTGGAGTGGCTGCGCAACAGCATGAAAAGCGATAGCCCTCGATCTGCTAGCAGCAACGAAGTTGACGCCGCGTATGAGCAGCTACAGGTCGCAGTATCGCGCGTCCGGCGGAATCTGCAGTGGAACATCGCCACTGCCAACGCGATGAGGACGTCGCTGGCTAGAGACCCCAAGTATGCGCGCATGGTTACCGCGGCACTTGTTACCCCCAGCGAAGTTGCGGTGCGCGATTACACGGCGAAGTATCTAAAGGGCTTGGCGGTGCCCGCGCCTCCTGAGGTGAAAATCCCGGAGATCGACTGGGACGACGAGCCGTCGAGCCGGATCGCCGCGAATAGCGGCAAAGGCAAGGGCAAGGGCAAGAAGACTGTGCGCCAGCGGCAGGCAATCGCCGAGAGCAAGCGAAACCAGGCGGCACGGGAGGTTGCCCGCGAGCAGGAGCTTGCTGCGGCGAAGGAGTCGCTGATTCAACTGTGCGCGACTCCATTCGACGTCAAAAGGGTACGACAGTATGCTGCTTCGCTTGCAAATCTCGCGCGCACCGAGGCTGATGCGAGCGGCCTGAAGCTGCTGAGTGGCTTCGGCATCTACGGCAAATTCATGCGCGCGGCAGACGCGCTCGACAAAGGGCGTCAGGATGTGCTCGCCCGGATCGCCACGATCGATAAGCTAATCGAAACGCTCACCGATCCGGATGAGAATGGGCAAGCGGCCCTCGATGCAAAGCGTATGGCGCTGCCTGTTCGCATAGCGTTGACGCAGGATGTCAACAAGTTGTCGGGAGGTATCGCCGCATTGCGCAACGAGGCCGCCGTCCAGCAAAAGCGCCGCAATCTGAAGCTGTTCGCGCAGAAGCCTTCGCGCGAACTGTTCCAGTGGCTCCAGAAACATGATCGCAATAGCCTCGTATCAGTGAGCCAAACGATCCGCCGAAAGCGACTGGCGGGGATCGCGCCGAACGGCGAGCCCCATCCACACGGCGACTTCCTCGACGAATACGTGATCACGCTAAGGGACGCGCAGCGTATTGCCTACCTCGATCCCGGGGAAGACAAGCCGCGCATCAAGACTGTCACGACAGTGCCACTGCATGTGCACTACCGCTCGGAAACCGCGACCCGTCCGGAAGCGTGCCACTTCAAGAATGAGCCGCAAAGCAAGGTGGGCGGTGGGGACGCGTACCGCTCGGACGATGGCGTTGCGTTGATGGAGCGTGTGTTGGAAGACGTTAGCAAGATGGCCAACGTAGGGGCTGAACCGCGCCGGATTGGGTGACGGTTCCAACTCCTGACGCTGTGTTGTTCGTCTAGGGGGTAGAACCTGTCGAACATGAATTTGATCGATGCGTTGTTTCCGAAAAAATAGCTATAGTCGACAGTATTAACGCTAGGATTATCGTATTTCTGCGGTTTTCCGAATCTACGGACTACATCGTCGAATGAAAGCGTACCCATTGCCAGGGCCAGTCCGGCTCGAAGAAGACGAAAAGTCGCTCCTGTTCCTGCACAGACATGAGTTTCGAAATATCCTGCATTTCACTGTGCTCCGTTGTCAGTGGACCGGTCTGTGCTCGAAGGGGCGGGGTGCTCATGAGCAAAAGCATAAGGAGCGCTGCACTCGTCTTCCGCATGCGTGTAAAACCCCTAGTGACTGGCTTGCATAAAATAGGCACGGACTATATCCCTACGGCAATTGGACACACTGCAATTTATGGATCGGATCAAGCCAATCGCTCCGGGCGATATTCGCCGGACCACATCCAGCGCACGTCAGCAGGCGGCATGTCGAGTCGCAGATATGGCTTGAACCTGTCGCCAGCGCGTACCACGGCCTTGCCAACTATTCCCGCTTGCATCCAGCTTTCCCATAGGCCTGTTTCAGGGCACACCATGCCGGTGCGCAGGTTCATCATGCCGTATTTCTGGCGCTTGGCGAGGTAACGCTGCTCAAGTTGCTCCGGCGTTAAATACCAGCGGGTGATCTTGATACTGCGCAGGTCGCGAGGATTTTGCAGACTCCGGAATTCGGGACCGTCGTGTCCGTATTTCCCTTTATATGTCACTGTGACATACACGTCGTATGGGGAATCAGGTGGTAGTAGTTGACGATAGACAAAATCGACAGTGTCGGGGTCACCCCCAATGATTACGCCTCGAGGTGAAAAGTAGGAGCTTCGCTCGTTACGCACACTGTCAATCGATTCGCCTCTGACCACGCGATGCAGGTTCAGCGTGGCCTCATAGCTTTCCTTCGGTATGTCGGTCGTCGTCAGGCTGTCAATACCAATCATGACTGTTTTGACACTCGGCTTTCCGTCAACAAGCAGTAGCTTGTCGAACCGGAAATCAACCGTCACGTTCTTCTGAAGGAAGTATGTATATTCAACGATGATGTCTTCAGGCGAGCTATATGACACTGGCTTTCCGAATCGACGGACTATATCGTCGAATGAAAGCGTACCTGTAGCCCAGGCCAGCCCGGCTTCGAAGAAGGGAAACAGTTGCGCCTGCTCCTGTACGGACATGGGTTTCGGAATGTCCGGCATGTCACTCTCCTTTACCGGCGATGGGCTGGTCTGTGCCCGGAGAGTCGGGATACTCATGAGAAAAAACATAAGGAGCACTGCACTTATCTTCCGCATACGTGTAAAGCTCGTAACGACCGGCTTGCATGAAATAGCAGCTGGCCATATCTCCACAGTAAAATTGGACACACTGCGATTTATGGATCGGATCAAGCCAATCGCTCCGGACGATACTCGCCAGCCCACATCCAGCGCACTTCAGCAGGCGGCATGTCGAGTCGTAGATATGGCTTGAACCTGTCGCCGGTGCGTACTACCGCGTTGGCAACTATTCCGGCTTGCGTTCAGCTTTCCCATAGGCCTGTTTCAGGACATACCATGCCGGTGCGCAAATCCATCATGCCGTACTTCTGGCGCTTGGCGAGGCGGCGTTGTTCCAGTTCTTCGGGCGTCAGATATATGCGGTCAATTTCAATACTGCGCAGGTCGCGGGGATTTTGCAGGCTTCGGAATTCGGGGCCGTCGTGTCCGTATTTCCCTTTATACGTCACCGTGACATACACGTCGTATGGGGAGTCGGGTGGCAGCGGTTGACGATAGACAAAATCGACAATATCGGGATCACCCCCAATGATCACGCCCCGAGGTGAAAAGTAGGAGCCTTGCTCGTTACGCACACCGTCAATCGATTCGCCTCTGACTACGCGATGCAGGTTCAGCCTGGCCTCATAGCTCTCCTTCGGAATGTCGGTCGTCGTCAGGCTGTCAATACCTATCAGGACCGTCTTGACGCTGGGCTGTCCGTCTATGGGATATAACCTGTCGAACATGAATTTAATCGATACGTTATCCCCGAGGAAATAGGTGTAGTCGACTGTGTTAACGCCAGGGTTATCGTATTTCTTCGGTTTTCCGAATCGACGGACTATATCGTCGAATGAAAGCGTACCTGTTGCCCAGGCCAGCCCGGCTTCGAAGAACGTAAAAAGTTGCGCCTGCTCCTGTACTGACATGGGCTTCAGAATGTCCTGCATGTCACTCCCCCTTACTGGCGATGGGCTGGTCTGTGCCCGGAGAGTCGGGATGCTCATGAACAAAAACATAAGGAACACTGCACTCATTTTCCGCATGCGTGTAAAGCCCGTAATGGCCGGCTTGCATGAAATGGCAACTGGCCACATCTTCACAGTAAAATTCGACACACTGCGATTTATGGATCGGATCAAGCCAATCGCTCCGGACGATACTCGCCAGCCCACATCCAGCGCACTTCAGCAGGCGGCATGTCGAGTCGTAGATATGGCTTGAACCTGTCGCCGGCGCGTACCACCGCCTTGCCAACTATCCCGGCTTGTGTCCAGCTCTCCCATAGGCCTGTTTCGGGACATACCATGCCGGTGCGCAAATCCATCATGCCGTACTTCTGGCGCTTGGCGAGGCGGCGTTGTTCCAGTTCTTCGGGCCTCAGATAGACTCGATCAATTGCAATACTGCGCAGATCGCGCGGATTTTGCAAACTCCGGAATTCGGGGCCGTCTTGCTCGTATTTCCCTTTATACGTCACCGTGACATACACGTCGTATGGGGAGTCGGATGGCAGCGGTTGACGATAGACAAAATCGACAATATCGGGGTCCCCCCCAATGATCACGCCCCGAGGCGAAAAGTAGGAGCCTTGCTCGTTACGCACACCATCAATCGACTCTCCTCTGACTACGCGATGCAGGTTCAGCCTGGCCTCATAGCCCTCCTTCGGAATGTCGGTCGTCATCAGGCTGTCAATATCAATCATGACTGTTTTGACACTCGGCTTTCCGTCAACAAGCAGTAGCTTGTCGAACCGGAAATCAACCGTCACGTTCTTCTGAAGGAAGTATGTATATTCAACAATGATGTCTTCAGGCGAGCTATATGACACTGGCTTTCCGAATCGACGGACTATCTCGTCGAATGAAAGTGTACCTGTTGCCCAGGCCAGCCCGGCTTCGAAGAACGGAAACAGTTGCGCCTGCTCCTGCACGGACATGGGTTTCGGAATGTCCTGCACGTCACTCTCCTTGACTGGCAATGGGCTGCTCTGTGCCCGAAGAATCGGGATGCTCATGAGCAAAGGCATAAGGAGCACTGCACTCATCTTCCGCATGCGTATAAATCCCATAGTGACCGGCTTGCATGAAATAGGCACCTGCCATATCTCCACAATAAAAGGCATCGTTTTCCCAGGGGCGGCCGCGGTAGTCCTCTGAGCACCTGCTGGGTTCGGCCACCATGCTGTCGATCATGATCGGAGTGCCGCCGTAACCTGATTTCTGTAGAAGATCGACTGCCAGTTCCCTGACCTTTTCGAATTCACTTTCCAGTGACTGCGTGCTGGACAGATAGCCTGGCGGCCTAACCCTGCCAGTACGCCAGAGATTGAGCACCCAGACGTACTGCGCGATGGCTATGCGTTTGATACTCGCCAGCATCAAGGGATCGTCAGGTATTGATACCACCCTGGCTAGAGCCACTGCCGTGCGCCCTGGAGCACTCGCAGCGACTACAGCACCCGGCCACTGATCGATCCGTGTATCAGGGAAATTATCCGGATGTTGCTGCGCCATCGCGTAGCTCCAGAACCATTGCTGGCAATGTCGCGACTCGTGGTAAATCGTATCGACAAATGCCTTGAGCGTTCTGAAGCGCAGATAGCGTTGACCCGCATCCTCGTCCGCTAACCGGCTCATAAGAATGAGGTCTTTAAGATCATTGAGATACAGGAGCAGACTCCAGTTCGCGGAATCAAAGAAGCCCTGCTCGGAGGCTGAACTTTGCGCTACATCCAGGGAGATTGCCTGAGGTACCGCTTTCCCTGGCATACCCCCAGCCTCCGGTCGATCGGTCATCGCCTTCGTAATGAGCGGCTTTATCGCTTCAATCAGAAAGTCTTGTCCCGATCGGTCAACCGGCCACCTGAGCACCTTCTCCGGCCCCCCCTTACCAAAGAAAGTATTCCCCCACTGGATCTTCTCGAACAGCAACTCCACCGCAAACGCGTAATCCCTGGCAACCGGAAACATAAGCTGCCCTTTGCGTTCCGGGTCCAGATCAGAAAAGCGCATCCCCCAGCGCTCGGCCGAGCAGAGTGCGTAGGTCGGGATTCTGCCGGCGCTGGTGAGGCCTGGCTGATTGATCTCCACGATATGGTTGCCGACTTTATGTGTGCGTCTAGCGGGCATTCCTGGCTTTCTCCTATAAATCGGATTTCGTCCCGGCATCCCGGACCAATATCGACCGATGCGTCGAGGCGACCGCGCCACACGCGCGTAGCAGGCTGACGGATGCAATCCGCACGCTGTCGCTCATCGCAACGGATGTTTCGCCGCGTCCATTACTGATCCCTTCGATCACCTGTCCGTCTGCAAGCTCGATCCGGTAACGCTGGTTCGTCATCACCCACCCCGAAACCTGTTCCACAAGCTTGAAATGCTCCGCCACCTTCGCCTGCCCGATATCCGTCATCGGCACGACAAACGGCACCGCCACCGGCGTATCGTTCAGATAACTCGCCGCATGAACCCGATGCCCGCCGTCGGTGTAGACGCTGTACCCCTGCGCATTGATCACGACCTTCGTGCCGGCCGCATGGAACACGATCTCCTTTCCGGCAATCAGATTGATCGATTCCGCCCGGCTGATGATGTTCACCACGCGCTGCGCAATGACCTCGATGTCATCGTGTTGCGCCTCGATCTGCACCTTGCCGGACGCTGCCTTGAGCCTGATGCCGAGGTTCTGCGCGAACACCCGCACGCCATTGACCGCCGACGCCAGCAGCGATCTCGCCGCGGCGATGCTGACGTGTCCGCCGGCCGTGAGCGCGAGATGTTCGCCACTCGCCACGTGGGTGCTTTCCGCGGCCGCGAGACTGATACCCGCGGCGCTGGCCAGCACCATGTCCGGCCTCGCCAGTTGCGGAAACGGCTGCTCCGCATCCGCCCCGCGCGCTACGCCACCGCGGATCGCCTCGTTCTGCATCCTGATCGCTTTCGACACCTCGCCCTGGCTGGCCTGCGGCTCCTGCACCTCGTACTGCCGGGCGAGACCCGCCAGGTTCTCGTGGATATCGCGCGCCTGCGCGAGCCGGGCCACCGTCTCGCCCATGTCCTTCGCCGGTGCGTTCGCACCGCTGCGCGCCTCGGTGGTGATCAGCAGGCCCCGGTTGGCCCGCGCGACACCCCATGCGTCGGTCGCGAGTTCCCAGCCGATGCCGCGCGCCTGCTGGCGGCCTGCCTCGCGCACGATGCGCGTGTTGTAGCCGAGCACGAGACGCGACTGCGCGTGATCGCTGGCGAGTTGCGCCTGGAGCTGGCCCGGCGTGTCGTCGAGCACGACGTGATTGGACTGGCCGGTGGCGCCGCCTTCGAGATCGCGGCTGAGCGTGCCCGAGAGCGCCTGGTTGGCCGGCAGCTTCCACGGCGGCGGGTTCCAGCCGTTGACCATGCGGCCCGATACGTACGGTTTGTCCGGGTCGCCCTCGTGGTAGCCGACCGTGACTTCCTGACCGGTACGGGGCAGGTGGATCGCGCCGAAACCATTGCCTTGCCACGGCGAGGACACGCGCACCCAGCAACTGGCGCTCGCGTCTTTCGGGCTGAGACGGTCCCACATGAAGTGGACCTTGACGCGCGCGTAGCCGTCGACCCAGAGCGGCTGGTTCTCCGGACTCACCACGATGGCGGTTTCGCTGGCGCAGTGCGGCTTTTTCTTCGGACGGTTCCTGAAGAACGTATTCGCGGGTTGCAGCACGAAGTCGCTCACGCACTGGCGCGGTTCATCGTTCTCTCCCTCACCGGAAGACTGCGAATCCTGCTGCGCATTGCGGATATCGAGCGTGGTCGACACCACCAGGTATTCCGCGTTCACGTCCTGCTGCGGATGGTCGTCGAGCCAGAACGTCTTCCCGGTGATGAGCCCGCGCAGATTGCCCCGGCCCTTCAGGCGCAGGCCGTGGCGGCGCATGGCATCGACGCGCACGCTCGCGAGGTATCGCGCTTCATCCTCGTGGCGGTTCCGTTCACCGGATAGTCCGGACTCCCCGGCGAGCGGCTGCGCGTAGTCGCCCCAGCCGTGCTGTTCGATGCTGTCGCAGGCGCTTTCGCTGTAGCTCGCGTATCCGCCTTCGAACCGTGCGCCGGGGCGCGTGTAGTCGTAGTCGGTCAGGCTGACCTTGCCCGCCGTGATCCGGCGCGAGACCTTGAGCCGGTGGATATGCTCTTCATCGACCCGCCGACTCTCGGGCGCGCGATAGCGGATGCGCCGGTACGTGTCGTCGTGCCGCTTGTGCGAGCCGGGGGAATCGCAGAGCACCAGCGTCAGGCCGTCGAACAGATAGTAGAGGCCCCATTCCCGCCAGAGGCGCGTGAGAAATGCGAAGTCGGATTCCCACATCTGGCGGACATAGTCGCGCTTCGGGTAGCTGCGTTCCGTGCCGGGGCCACCGAGTTCCATCACGACAGGATAGGGATAGCGCGCCTTGAGTATCGCAGAGGTGATATCCACGACGCTCATGTCCTGGAAGATCCGGCTCTCGCGGTTCTTCGTGGCGAGCCACAGCCACGGGAGCACGATGAAGCGGTAATAGGCGTGCCGGTCGTCGCTACCCATCTGCCTGACGCCGGTGATGAGGCCAGAGATCGTGCGGCTGCCGGTGGCGGCGGTTGCCGCGTCGCCGCCGCAGGCAATCGACACGTCGATCACCTGGCCAATCAGGCGATCGGGCACGACCCGTTGCCGTGCCTGCCATAGCGGAAGCGTCGGTCTTTCGATCGTCGCCACGTCGAGCGCGTACCGGTAGAGCCTGCCCAGGGCTTCGGTGCCGTGCAGACGCAACGGCGCGAGCAGCGGCTCATTGCCCCAGGTCGGCAGCGTGTCACAGAAGATAGCTAAAGTGCGGTCCCACGGTGGTTTGGACATGCGTGCATCGAGTGATGGGTCGAGCACACAGTATCGAAAGCACCTATCCCACCGTCTATAGGAATTGGACTAATTTTTATCCTGAGCAGGCAAATTACTCAATCTGCATAGCTAATTGAGATAGGCCGGTTTGATCTGTTTAGTGATCCTGTACAGCAATACGAATTAATCCCGTTGAATCCGCTGCAAAGAGAAATGCAAATAAAAAATCAGAAAAGAAACGGCGAATATGATTGAAGCCGAGGGCCATCCGGGGCGGGCCCGCGCAACCGTGCCGTACTGAATAACACTTCGGCGGTATTAAAAAAGAATGGCAGCCGTGAGCGAACCCGATAACAAATCGCCGCGAATATAAATTACTGCGCGCTTGCACGAACCTGAACAGGAACGACAGTTCTGCGTAAGCAGGGGAATAAACAAAGTGGCGAACAGGGCGGCAAGCAACGCAACCGGCAGAGCAGCGAACAGAACAGCAAATCTCCGCGAAAAGCGGAATCTGGCGCATCGAATCCTAAATATTGGTGATTCGAAGCACGTATTCACGCATTTGCGCACTCATCGTCCTCGGCGCCCGCCGTACGTGCACAACCCTACGGCGATTCGGCCCCGGTGCGAGCGACGCTCCTGTTTATTACAATAAAGTTTAAATTTGAAAGGTTATTTAAGTAAATTGAAAGTAAAATTTCTTAAAGGTTCCTTGTCATAAAAAAAGAACATACGGACTCGATAATCCCGCTGCGTTAGAAAAATACGGATTTGTTCCGTTTGGGCGGAAAAAAGTTGTACATGCAAACCACCAGGGGTCCCATAATGCCGGTCAGTTCAACACCACGTACTACCCTTCTTTTAACCTCGATCGCGGCGGCCTGCGTGCTGGCAGCTTGCGGCGGCAACGACAATCCGTCGACGGCAAGCAACGGCGGCGGCAACAGCCCGACCCCGACGCAAACCACGACGTTCTCGGGCGTCGTGACCGCCGCGGCTTTCAAGCCGGGCAACGCATCGGGTAACCCGACGATCGCCGCCGGCTACTACGCGGGCGCGACGGTTTGCGTCGACGCGAACGGCAATGGCGTGTGCGATGCGTCGGAAACGAGCACGACGACCGACAGCAAGGGCCACTTCACGCTGAAGACCTCGGCGACCGGCCAGCTGATCGCCGACATCAGCACCAAGGCAACCAACACGGCAAGCGGCGCGGCCGTGCCGAGCCACCTGATCCTGCGTGCTTCGGCCGCGCAGATCGCCGACCAGGGCGCGGCTAACGTCGTCATCAGCCCGATGTCGAGCGAAGTGCAGCGTCTCGTCGAAGCGAACGGCAGCAGCTACGCCACCGAGAAGGCCAACCTCGCAACGCGCCTGAGCGGCCCGGCCCTCGGCGCATCGTCGGTGACGGTGAGCGCGACCGACGCGCTCGGCGACGTGAACACGCTCTCGGGCGCCGAACAGCAAGCGCTGCTGTTCGAAGACAACCAGCTCGAAAACCGCTACACGTACGCGACGACCAAGCTCGATCGCGGCGACATGTATCCGGACAACCTCGCGATGACGGGCGGCGATCCGTCGCTCATCGGCACCTCGGGCGTGATCCAGGCAACGGCCGTGAAGTCGTCGCAGACGCAGGCGAAGATCACGTACGCACAGGCGCAGCAGGCCGCGTTCAACGTCGAAGGCGTGCCGCGCTACGACAACGTGTTCGTGATCATGCTCGAAAACCACAGCGTGGGCCCGACGCCGGGCACGCCGGGCATTTTCGGTTCGACGAACGCACCGTTCATCAACCAGTTCCTGACCAGCAACAACCAGTTCACGACCTACTACGCGACCGGCAACCCGAGCGAGCCGAACTACACGGCACTCGGCGGCGCGGACGACTGGGGTATCGTCGACGACAACTGGTGGGGCTGCGGCGCGGGCACGAGCGGCGCGAACGCACCGACCGACGCGGCCTTCGCCGGCGGCACCGCTTCGGACGGCCAGCCGCTCGTCGCGACGACCGCACTGCCGCCGCAAGACACGAACCATCTGACGGGCCTGACGAGCGCGGCCTGTACGACGGTCGGTTCTTCCGCGAACCACAACGTCGCGGCGCCGAACCTCTTCACGCTGCTGTCGCAAGCGGGCATGACGTGGCGTACCTACAGCGAGTCGATGAACCCGGGTCAGGACCCGCGTTCGGACAGCATCGCCGAACCGACGATCTCGGCCGCCTACACGGGCCCGGGCGCGAACGGCACGGCCTACCCGATGCCTGGCGCGCTGTACAAGACCAAGCACAGCCCGGCAATGCCGTATCAGCTGGCGCGTAATCTGCCGGAGTTCTTCGCCGACAACCGCACGATCTTCGGCACGCAGTACCCGGCGTCCGCCCTGGCTACGTCGAAGGACTATTCGATCCCGACGAACTACAACTACGACCAGTTCAGTACCGACCTCGCGAACGGCGACGTGGGCAACCTGAACTTCATCATGCCTGACCAGTGCGACGACATGCACGGCACCGGCTCCGATCCGTCCTGCTCGAGCGGCAGCACCGCCATCGTGCAGCGCGGCGACGACTACGTGCGTCAGGTCGTGACGAAGATCCAGGCTTCGCCGCTGTGGACCAACAAGAAGCGCAAGGTCGCGATCGTCGTGATGTTCGACGAAGGCGAAGGCAGCTCGACCTCGTGCTGCGGCTGGAACCCGGTGACGTCGAACGTCAACCAGGCACCGCTCACGTTCTCGAACGGCAAGTACTCGCCGGTCACGACGACGCTGTACAACCAGGGCAACCATGGTCACGGCAACTCGGTGTTCGGCGTAGCGACGAACCAGGCGAGCGCGGGTGTGGTCGACAGCGACGAGTACAGCCACTTCTCGTTCGTGCGTACGATGCAGGACATGTTCCAGATCGGTGACCCGGCACAGCCGCAAACGTACCTTGCTCGCGCGAAGTACACCGAGTCGTTCATCGCCGCGAACGTGCTGAACCTGCCGGAACTCGCGGGCAGCGCGGATACGCACTTCGACTCGGTCCGTCCGATGAACCACGCGTACATCACGCCGGCGACCTACACGCAGAAGCTGAACCCGGTCGACGTGACGGGCACCTCGCTGGCTTCGCGCCAGGCGGGTCCTGACGCGAACCAGACCAACGTCTGGGCGCTGAGCAAGTAAGCGGTCGACCTAAGCGGCGGACCGACACACGCCGGGCGCAGCGCGCGCCCGGCGTGTGCAACCCGGCGCCGCAACGCTGCCTGCCGGACCACGGATCATGTGGTCCGGCAGTTTTCCATTCCGTTCGTCCCATTTCCACGCGGCCTTAAGTCGTACGCGCACTCAGCCAGGTCCTTCCACGGACCAAGCCAGGACCGCCCGGCAATCGGACTCAGGTAACACGATCAGGCTCAACACATCGATATGCGAAAAGTTTCTCTCGGCGTGCTTTGCGCGCTTTCCCTCGTATTGGCCGCCTGCGGCGGCGGGGGCAGCGATAGCGGCAGCAACGGCGGCAACGGATCGAGCCAGACCTCGGCGCCGGGCGGCGGCGAAACGGGTAGCGTTGCGCCGCCCGCCGCCGTCACGCTGAGCGCGGCGGCCCAGGTCGGCAAGCAACTGTTCTTCGATCAGAATCTGTCGGGCGGCAAGAACATGTCCTGCGCGACCTGCCATAGTCCGCAGTACGCGTACGGACCGCCGAACAGCCTGTCGGTGCAGCTCGGCTCCGATCCTTCGCTGGCCGGTCAGCGCGCGGTGCCCTCGCTGCGCTACAAGTCGATGACGCCGCCGTACAACGACGTCGCCGACAATCCCGACGGCATCACGCAGAACGCGCCGGGCGGCGGCTTTATGTGGGACGGCCGCGCGACGACGCTGGCGACCCAGGTCTCGCTGCCGCTGCTCAATCCGCTCGAAATGAACAACACGTCGGCCGCGAACGTGGTCAAGGTCGTGCAGGGCGCCTCGTATGCGCCGCTGTTCCAGCAGGCCTTCGGCTCGGGCGTGTTCGCCAACACCGACGCCGCGTTCGCCGACGTCGGCCTCGCGATCCAGGCCTACGAGACGGAAGACCCGAGCTTCGCGCCGTATTCGAGCAAGTTCGATCTGTTCGAATCGAACAAGGTGGGCGGCACGTTGACGGCGGCCGAGCTGCGCGGCCTTGAACTCTTCAACGACACCGACAAGGGCGCCGGCTGCGTGGCCTGCCACTACGCGGGCGCGAACTTCAACGGCTCGGTCGGTCTGATGACGGACTTCACGTATCAGGCGATCGGCGTGCCGCGCAACGACACGCAGATTCCCGATAACCCCGACCCGATCCCGAGCAACGCGACGACCTCGTACTACGACCTGGGTCTGTGCGGTCCGCTGAACAACCTCCACACGCCCGGCACCGCGACGAGCGGCGCGGGACCGGATTCGTTCACGGGCGTCAACGTGCCCGATCCGTATTGCGGCCGCTTCAAGGTGCCGACGCTGCGCAACGTTTCGACGCGCACCGCGTTCTTCCACAACGGCGTGTTCCATTCGCTCGTGCAGGTGCTGAACTTCTACAACACGCGCGACACGAACCCGGAATACTGGTATCCGAGCACCGGCGGCGATACGACCCACATGGTGCAGAACCCGTCGTTCGCGCTGTTCCCGAGCGCCGCATCGGGGGCGACGGCGACGCCGTTCAACGATCTGCCGGTCGCCTACCAGGGCAACATCGACGAAGAGCTGCCGATGGGCCAGGGGCAAACCGACGCGGGCGGCACGACCTCGGCGGACGGCGCGCTGGCCCGCCCGGTCCACTCGACGCCGCAGTTGACGCAGCAGAACATCGCCGATCTGGTCTGCTTCCTGAACACGCTGACGGACGGCTATCAGCCGCCCGCCACGCCCCCCACGAGCGGCGCATGCGTGAACTGACGACGCATCGATGACGATCCGCGCGCGGCCGGCTTCTCGTGGAGCGGCCGCGCGCCGGCGTTCGGGCCGTCGTGCCTCGGACCGCCGGCACCGCTGCCGCGCGCGCATCGCCTGCCGCCTGCCGCACCTAGCCGTTCAATAAGCCATCCAACCTGAGCAACAACACCATGACGCGACGTACCACCGCCGTCCGCCTTGCCGGCGGCGCGCTTTCCCTGTTTGCCCTGACCTTCGTCGCCGGCTGCCATGACAAGAGCCAGGACGCCAATCAGGAAAACTTCACGGCCGCCATCAACGATTTCCTCGGCCAACGCGGTCACCTGTGCCTCGCCAAATACGACTGGCCGATCTACACCACCACCGACGATCGCGCCGCGGGCACGCGCGACGCCGTGCAGATGCCGGTGCTCGAAAAGCTCGGCCTCGTGAAGGGCAAGGACATGATGGTCGAGCGCGTCGACGCCGGCGGCAAGAAGATCACCGCGGCCGCGCGCCAGTACGAACTGACCGACGAAGGCAAGAAGTACTACCTGCACATTCCGGAAGTGGTCGCGACCGGCACGTCGCGCGTCACGCATCCGGCCGACTTCTGCGCGGCCACGCTGACGCTCGACAAGGTCGTGGGCTGGGAGCGGCCGATGCAGCTCGACGGCAAGACCGTCACGTCGGTGGTCTACACGTACAAGGTCGAGCCGGCGCCGTGGGCGAAGGACGCCGACGCGCAGCGCGTGTTTCCGATGGTCAAGCGTGTGATCGAAGGCGCGGGCACGATGCAGTTGCGCGAGGGCATGCACCTGACCTCGAAGGGCTGGGTCGCCGACGAGATTTTCCAGCGCTGAAGCGGAACGCGCAGGCGGCGCAACGTGCGGGCCGGGCGCGCTGCCCGGCACCTGGGGTGCCTCGAACCTGAAACGCTCAGGTGCGCCCGGCGCTCAGGCCTGCTGGCGCGGCACGAAGCGGCGCGCGCGCAGCCATTTCGTCGCGACCCACTTCTCGCCCGAGCGCAGCGGCGTGCTCGCATGCAGCGAACTCGGATCGGCAAGGCCGAAGCGGTTGCCGTATTCGAAGTAGAGCGCGTGACCGCGCTGCGGCGTCACCGACCAGCCGATCTGCGGGAACACCGTTTCGCCGCCGTCTTCCACGTCGTTCAGATACATCAGCAGCGTGCCGACGCGCTGGCCGCTGCGCGCGATCGACTCGCGATTCGCCTCGTTGCCCGCGATCAGATAGTCGACGTGCGGCGTCGATTCGGCGCCTTCCTCGTAGTTCAGCATTTGCAGCCCCTCGCCGTTCTCGGCCGGCAGGCCCGTGAGTTCGGCGATGCGCGCTTCGAGGCGCGCGATCAGCGGCGTCTCGGCGAGGCGGAAAAACATCCCGTAGCTGCTGCGATGACCGGCCACGACGTTGCGGCCCGTCACCGGATCGACGACGGTCGAGCGGTCGAGGCGCGGCCGCGCGAGCGCAATCAGCTGCTCGCATTCGTCGGCGCTCAGAAAGTTGGCGAGATGCACGGCGGCGGGCCGTTGCAGGCGCGACAGCACGCGCACCTTGCGCTCGCCGAGCTGAAGCTGCGCGCCGTCGCGCACGCGCAGCGGTTCGGCTTCGTAGCTGAGCGGCGCGGCGCCCACTTCGAGCTTGTCGCCCGGCATCGGCGTGCCGTAGAGGAACGCGGCGGACACGGCGTTGACCATCGCCGCCGCGAGTTCGGCCGCGTTGTTGCGGCTGACCAGCTCGTTGACGATCGCTTGCGGCGCGACGCCGCGCGTGAGATTGGCGGCGATCCAGTCGCGCACTTCGGCGGGAAAATTGACGGTGATGGACATCGGGGTGACAGGCGCGCGGCCTGGAGGGTTATGTCGCGGAAAGAGGCGGGAAAGAAGCCGGGCTCGCATGATAGCGGTCGATTGTGACGCGCTTTAGACAGCGGAGCGGGTCCTGCCGGGGCGGCCCGGCCGTTTTCGTTACCGCATATTGCAGCCGCGCGCGGCCGGCCATGGCCGATCGATCCCCTTCCACGCGGCCCCGAGCCCGCCTGTCCGGGCGCCGCGCGGGGCCGCGTTGCCTTTCACCGCGTCAACTGTTGCACCGCTGTAACTCAAGCGTTCGGCAGCCCGGCTACATTGGCGCCATGCGGGCATCGCGCTTGCGTGCCGTTGGCGCCTCGATACGCGGCCCGATACGCGGTCCCAAGCACGGCCCCGCTTCCTTACGTTCAGATAACAGCACGTCCAGAGGACTTCGACTGATGACAACGCGCGCAAACCATGGCACTTTTGCGCAGTCCCATCAGAGGACGACGTTTCCACCGATCATCGACGCTACTATCCGTCCACGGAGATCAACATGAGCGAAGCCGTGTCCCCGCCGCCGAAGCGCTCCCGACGCGGGCTCGTCATCTTCGTGGCGATCGTGCTCGTGCTGATCGCGCTGGTTGCGATGCATGTGCTGACGCGCAAGAAGCCCGCGCGCGAGAACACGGCCATCGTCGTTACGGTCGCGAGCGCGACGCTCGGCTCGATGCCGGTCACGCTGAGCGAGCTCGGCACGGTGACGCCCACCGCCACCGTGACCGTGCTGCCGCAACTGAGCGGCTACCTGACCGAGGTCGGCTATCACGAAGGCCAGGAAGTGCAGAAGGGCCAGTTCCTCGCGCAGATCGATCCGCGCCAGTACCAGATCAGCAAGCAGCAGGCGCAGGCGACGCTCGCCAAGGACCGCGCCTCGCTCGCCCAGGCGCGCGCCGATCTCGCGCGCTACACGCAGTTGAACGAGCGCAAGTCGATCGCGCAGCAGACCTTCGCCGATCAGCAGTTCCTCGTGCAGCAGGACGAGGCGGCCGTGCAGGCCGATCTCGCCAACATCGCGCAATTCGATCTCGATCTCGCCTATTGCCGCATCACCGCGCCGATCGCCGGCAAGGTCGGCCTGCGCCTCGTCGATCCGGGCAACTACGTGACCGCGTCGTCGTCGACGGGGATCGTCGTCATCACGGCGGTCAAGCCGACCACGGTGCAGTTCACGGTGCCGCAGGACGCGCTTGCCTCGATCGTGCAGCGCATGAACAGCGGCGCGAAATTACCGGTCACCGCGTATTCGAGCGACAACGCGCGCGAGATCGCCACCGGCACGCTCTACGCGATCAGCAACCAGATGGCGACCGCGACCGGCACCGTGACCTTGCGGGCCACCTTCGCCAACGATGACGAGGCGCTGTTCCCGAACGAGTTCGTCAACGTGAAGCTGCTCGTCGATACGATGAGCAACGCCGTGCTCGTGCCGACCGCCGCGGTGCAGACCGGCGCGCCGGGCGACTACGTGTATCTGGTCAATGCGAACGGCACGGTGTCGGTGCACAAGGTGAAGCTCGGCCCGAGCGACGGCAGGAATACGGTGATCCTCTCCGGCCTCGCGGCGGGCAACCAGGTCGTGACGGACGGCACCGACCGGCTCAGCGACGGCGCGAAGATCGAGCCGGCCCATGCGAAGCCCGCGGCGGCGGGTGTGAACGGCGCGAGCGGCGCGGCTGGCGAGGGTGGCATGGGCGGTGCGGCGGCGAAGCCCGAGGCCGCTTCGGAGAGCGGCTTCAAGCGCCTCCTGCAGCGCGTTTTTCCGCCTGCCGCGAAGCCCGCTGCGCCGGCGTCGTCATCCGCCGCTTCGTCGTAACGGACCGCCGCGCCGATGAACATCTCGCGCCTCTTCATTCTCCGACCGGTCGCGACGCTGCTGCTGATGATCGCGCTCGTGCTCGTCGGGCTCGTCGCGATGCGCGTGCTGCCGGTCTCGTCGCTGCCGAACGTCGACTATCCGACGATCCAGGTGCAGACCTTCTATCCGGGCGCGAGCCCGAGCGTGATGGCGACCACCGTCACCGCGCCGCTCGAAGTGCAGCTCGGCGAAATTCCCGGCTTGCAGCAGATGACCTCGTATAGCTCGGACGGCGCCTCGGTCATTACGCTGCAGTTCGATCTCTCGCTGAACCTCGACATCGCCGAGCAGAACGTGCAGCAGGCGATCAACGCGTCGAACAGCTATCTGCCCTCGGGCCTGCCCGCACCGCCGACTTACGCGAAGGTCAATCCGGCCGACCAGCCGATCCTCACGCTCGCGGTCACCTCGAAGTCGATGTCGCTGACGCAGTTGCAGGACGTCGCCAACAACCGCCTCGGCACGAAGATTTCGGAAGTCTCGGGCGTCGGCGTCGTGACGACGAGCGGCGGCAACGTGCCGGCGATCCGCGTCGAGGCGGACCCGCACAAGCTCGCCGCCTACGGCCTCAATATCGACGATCTGCGCACGCTGCTCAGCTACGTCAACGTGAGCCAGCCGAAGGGCAATTTCGACGGCCCGGACCTCGACTACACGATCAACGGCAACGACCAGATCACCGATCCGAAGGACTATCTCGACACGGTGATCGCGTATCAGAACGGCTCGCCGGTGTTCCTGCGCGACGTCGCGCGCGTGAGCCAGGCGCCGCAGGACGTCGAGCGCGGCGCGTGGTACAACGGCTCGCCCGCGATCGTGCTGAACGTGCAGCGGCAACCGGGCGCGAACGTGATCGCGACCGTCAACCAGATCATGAAGGAGTTGCCGCAGCTCGAATCGACGCTGCCGGCCGGCATGAAAGTGACCGTGGTGTCGGACAGCACCGGCGTGATTCGCGCCTCGGTCGCGGACGCCGCGTTCGAGCTGATTCTCGCGATCGTGCTGGTGGTCGCGGTGATCTTCGTGTTCCTGCGCAACGTGCCCGCCACGCTGATTCCGAGCGTCTCGGTGCCGGTCTCGCTGATCGGCACGCTGGCCGTGATGTACCAGCTGAACTACTCGATCGACAACCTCTCGCTGATGGCGCTCATCATCGCGACCGGCTTCGTGGTCGACGACTCGATCGTGATGATCGAGAACATCGTGCGCTATCTGGAAGAGGGCATGACGCCGCTCGAAGCCGCGCTCGAAGGCGCGGGGCAGATCGGCTTCACGATTCTCTCGCTGACCGTTTCGCTGATCGCAGTGCTGATTCCGCTGCTGTTCATGGGCGGCGTGATCGGGCGCCTGTTCAGCGAATTCGCGGTGACGCTCGCGGTCACGATCGTGATCTCGGCCATCGTCTCGCTGACGGTCGTGCCGATGCTGTGCGCGCGCATGCTGCGCGCGCAGGCCGAGCGGCATCCGAGCCGCTTCGAGCGCATCAGCGAGGGCCTGTTCGACAAGACGCTCGCCGCCTACGAGCGCGGCCTCGCGTGGGTGCTCGATCACCAGACGCTGACGCTGATGGTCGCGATCGGCACCGTCGTGCTGACCGGCCTCCTGTACGTGGTGATTCCGAAGGGCCTGTTCCCGGTGCAGGACGTCGGCGTGATCCAGGGCATCAGCGTGGCCGACAACTCGGTTTCGTACTCGGCGATGGTCAAGCGCCAGAGCGCGCTCGCCGAGGCGATCCTGAAGGACCCGGACGTGGTTTCGCTGACCTCGTACGTCGGCATCGACGGCATCAATGCGACGCTCAACAACGGCCGCTTCCTGATCAATCTGCGCGATCGCGACCAGCGTTCCGACACCGCGCAGGAAGTCGCGCGGCGGCTCGCGCAGGAAGTCGCGCAGGTGCCCGGCGTGAAGCTCTACATGCAGCCCGAGCAGGACCTGACGCTCGATACGACCGTCTCGCCGAACCAGTACAGCTTCGTATTGCGCGGACCGAGCCAGCAGGCGTTCCAGCAGTACGTGCCGGACCTCGTCGCGCGGCTGAAGCGCATTGCGTCTCTCGAAGACGTGCAGAGCGACCTCAATAGCGACGGCCTCAGCGTGAACGTCGAGGTCAACCGGCAACTGGCCGCGCGCTTCGGCATCACGCCCGCAACGATCGACAACGCGCTGTACGACGCGCTCGGCCAGCGCATCGTGTCGACGATCTTCGAGCAGTCGAACCAGTACCGCGTGATTCTCGTCGCCAAGCCGGAGACGCTGCCGAGCGTGCAGTCGCTCGGCAATCTCTATCTGCCGAGTCAGACCAGCAGCACGGGGCAGGTGCCGTTGTCGGGCATCGCGAAGATCGAGATCAAAAAGTCGCCGCTCGTCATCAGCCATCTCGCGCAGTTCCCCTCGGTGACGATCTCGTTCAATCTCGCGAAGGGCGCCTCGCTGAGCACGGCGGTCAAGGAGATTCACGCGGCCGAGCAGGCCGTGAACCTGCCGCCGTCGATCACCTCGTCGCTGCAAGGCGCAACCGCCGCGTTCGAGGATTCGCTTTCCAGCGAAGTCTATCTGCTGATCGCGGCGCTCGTCGCCGTGTATATCGTGCTCGGCGTGCTGTACGAGAGCTTCATCCATCCGGTCACGATTCTCTCGACGCTGCCCTCGGCCGGCATCGGCGCCTTGCTCGCGCTGATGCTCGCGGGCAGCGATCTCGACGTGATCGGCATCATCGGCATCGTGCTGCTGATCGGCATCGTCAAGAAGAACGCGATCATGATGGTGGACTTCGCGCTCGACGCCGAACGCAATCACGGCAAGCCGCCGCGCGAGGCGATTTTCCAGGCGTCGCTGCTGCGCTTCCGCCCGATCTTGATGACCACGCTCGCGGCGATGCTCGGCGCGCTGCCGATGCTGCTCGGCACCGGCACGGGGTCGGAACTGCGCCGGCCGCTCGGTCTCGCGATCATCGGCGGCCTGACGCTGAGCCAGATGCTGACGCTGTTCACCACGCCGGTGATCTATCTGTTCTTCGACCGCATGGCGGCGCGCGTGAAGCGCTGGCGCGCCGCGCGCAACCCGCGCGGCGGCAACGACGGCAGCGAGTCCGGTGAGCCGCCGCCCGCGGGCGGCACCGAGGGCGCGCCGTGAACATCCCGGCGCTCTTCATCCGGCGGCCGGTGGCGACCACGCTGCTCGCCATCGCGATCCTGATCTCCGGCACGCTCGCGTATTTCCGCCTGCCGGTCGCGCCGCTGCCGAACATCGCGTTTCCGGTGATCGTCGTGCAGGCGAACATGGCGGGCGCGAGCCCGGACATCATGGCGGCGACGGTGGCCGAGCCGCTCGAGAGGCGGCTCGCGACGATGGCCGACGTCGAGGAGCTGACCTCGATCAACTACGTCGGCTCGTCGCTGATCGTCGTCGAGTTCGGCCTGAAGCGCGACATCAACGGCGCGGCGCGCGACGTCGAAGCGGCGATCCAGGCCGCGCGCGCCGATCTGCCGACCACCTTGCGCAGCAATCCGAGCTATCGCCAGTACAACCCGGCCGACGCGCCGATCATGGTGCTGTCGCTGACTTCGGACACGCTGACCAAGGCGCAGCTTTACGATTCCGCCGATTCGGTGATCCAGCAGCAGCTCTCGCAGGTACAGGGCGTCGGCCAGATCACGCTCGGCGGCGGCGCGTTGCCGAGCGTGCGCGTCGAGTTGCAGCCGGGCAAGCTCAACAGCTACGGCATCGGCATGGAAGACGTGCGCGCGGCGATCAGCGCGGCCAATGCCGACAGCGCCAAGGGCCATCTCGACGTCGGCGCTCAGCGCTATGTCGTCACGTCGAACGATCAGATCACGAAGGCGGCGCCGTATCGCGACCTCGTGGTCGCCTATCGCGACGGCGCGCCGGTGCAGTTGCGCGACGTCGCCGAGGTGCGCGACTCGAACGAAAACATCCGCAATGCGGGGCTCTTCAACGGCAAGTCGGCGATTCTCGTGATCGTCTATCCGATGCCGGGCAGCAACGTCGTGAGCACCGTGCGGCAGATCCGCAGCGTGCTGCCGTCGATCGAGGCGACGTTGCCGAGCAGCGTGCACGTGGGCGTCGCGATCGATCGCTCGGAGTCGGTCACGTCGTCGGTCGGCGATACCGAGCGCACCCTGTTCATCGCGATGCTGCTGGTGGTCGGCGTCGTGTTTATCTTCCTGCAGTCGCCGCGCGCGACGCTGGTGCCGGCCGTGGCGCTGCCGCTGTCGATCATCGGCAGCTTCGGGCCGATGTATCTGCTCGGCTATAGCATCGACAATCTCTCGCTGATGGCGCTGACGATCGGCACCGGCTTCGTCGTCGACGACGCGGTCGTCGTGCTCGAAAACGTCGTGCGCCATATGGAGCTGGGGCTGAGTCCGAAAGAGGCCGCGCTGAAGGGCGCGGGCGAGGTCGGCTTCACGGTGATCTCGATGAGCCTTTCGCTGATCGCGGTGTTTCTGCCGATCATCCTGTTTCCGGGCATCGTCGGGCTGATGTTCCACGAGTTTGCGATCACGCTGTCGATCGCGATCGTCATCTCGCTCGTGATCTCGCTGACGGTCACGCCCGCGATGTGCGCGTACGTGCTGAGCCGCGAGAACGCCGGCCATTCGAAAGCGCGCTGGGCGCGGTGGATCGAACGGCAATTCGAGCGCTTCAAGGCGCTCTACGCTCGCTCGCTGACGGCCGTGCTCGATCATGCGCGGCTCGTCATCCTGCTGCTGTTCGCGCTGCTGATCGGCAACGTGTTCCTGCTGAAACTGGTGCCGGCCACCTTCTTTCCCGAGCAGGACACCGGCATCCTGATCGGCCAGATCATCGCCGACCAGAGCATCTCGTTCCCGGCCATGCAGAAGAAGCTCGCGCAGTTGCAGGCGATCGTGCAGAAGGACCCGGCGGTGCTGTCGGTCGCGGGCTTCACGGGCGGCCGCGCGCTCAATAGCGCGAACGTGTTCATCGAACTGAAGCCGCTGTCGGAGCGCCACGCGACGGCCACCGAGGTCGTGAACCGGCTGCGGCCGAAGCTCAACGAAGTGTCGGGCGCGCGGCTCTTCCTGCAGGCGCAGCAGGACTTGCGTATCGGCGGCCGGCAGTCGGCGGCCGAGTATCAGTACACGCTGACGAGCGACGATTCCGCGGCGCTCTTCAAGTGGACGCCGAAGCTCGTCACCGCGCTCGCGAAGACGCATGGACAACTACTCGACGTGAACTCGGACCTGCAGCAGAACGGCCTGCAAACCTATGTGAAGATCAATCGCGCGACGGCGGCGCGCTACGGCTTCGCGCCGAACCAGGTCGACAACGTGCTGTACGACGCGTTCGGCCAGCGCACCGTGTCGACGATCTACAACCCGCTCAACCAGTACTTCGTCGTGATGGAAGTCGCGCCCGAGTACTGGCAGTATCCGCAGGCGCTCGACCATATCTATCTGAGCACGGCCTCGGGCAACCCGGCCGGCACGGCCGCCACGCAGATGCCGGGCGCCACGGTGTCGGCGGCGAGCGCGCAGAGCGGCAGCGCCTCATCCAACACCAACGCGCGCAATGCGAATGCGCAGTCGAACGCGACGAACAACAGCATCGCCAACAGCAAGGGCGGCAGTTCGACCGGCAGCGCGGACAGCACGGCCGCCGAAACGATGGTGCCGCTCTCGGCGATGGCCTCGTATTCGAACAGCCACACGGCGACCCAGGTGAATCACCAGAGCGGCCTCGTGGCCGCGACGATCTCGTTCAACCTGCCGCCCGGCGGTTCGCTGAGCCAGGCGGGGCAGACGATCGAGAGCACGAGCCGCGAGATCGGCATGCCCGCGAGCATTCACGGCGCGTTCGCGGGCGCGGCGGCGGCCTATTCGCAGTCGGTCGGCACGGTGCCGCTGCTCGTGATCGCGGCGCTCGGCGTCGTGTATATCGTGCTCGGCGTGCTGTACGAAAGCTCGATCCATCCGCTGACGATTCTCTCGACGCTGCCGTCGGCGGGCATCGGCGCGACGCTCGCCTTGCTGATCTTCAACACGCCGTTCTCGGTGATCGCGCTGATCGGCATCATTCTGCTGATCGGCATCGTCAAGAAGAACGGCATCATGATGGTCGACGTCGCGATCCAGTTGCAGCGCCAGGAGCGCATGCCCGCGCGCGACGCGATTCACGCGGCCGCGCTGATCCGCCTGCGGCCGATCATGATGACGACGTTCGCGGCCGTGCTCGGCGCGGTGCCGCTCGCGGTCGGCATGGGCCAGGGCGGCTCGCTGCGTCAGCCGCTCGGTATCACGGTGATGGGCGGCCTGCTCCTGAGCCAGGTGTTTACGCTGTACACGACGCCGGTGATCTATCTGTACCTCGACCGCCTGCGCGCGCGGCTCGTCAGATGGTCCGACGGCCTGCGCTGGAACCGCGACGCGAAGCCGGGGCAACCGGATACGAAGGCATGACCATGAAGATTTTCATCACACGTTTGGGTGCGCGGGATTCGGCGCAGCGTGCGCGTAGCGCGAGCCGTGCTTTGGCCCGTGGCGGCGATGTCGGCCGCGCCGGTTCATGGCGTTGGCCGTCCGCCGCGACGCTCGCCGTTACGCTGCTCGCGCTGCTGAATGCCGGCTGCATGGTCGGCCCCGACTATCACCGGCCGCAGGTGCGCGTGCCCGCTACCTATGCCGAACTGCCGGGCTGGACCCAGGCCGAGCCCAGCGCGGGCGCGCCGAAGGGTACGTGGTGGACCGCGTTCAACGATCCGCTGATCGACGAACTCGAACCGCTTGTCGCGGTATCGAACCAGACCGTGCGCGCGGACTACGCGAACTACCAGGAGGCGCTTGCCGAAGTGCGCGCCGCGCACGCGAGCCTGTTCCCGACGCTCGGCGCGACCGGCTCGGCCACGCGCGAGCGCGCCTCGGCCACGACGCTGAACGGCACGGCGACGCGCATCGCCAACGCGGGCTCGCTCGAAGGCAACGTCAGCTGGGCGCCGGACCTGTGGGGCCAGGTGCGCCGCACGGTCGAGGAGAACGCGGCGAACGCCCAGGCCACCGAAGCGACCCTCGCGAACGCGACGCTCTCCGAGCAGGTGGCGCTCGCGACCGCGATCATCGAACTGCGCACGAGCGACGCGAACATCGACCTGTTGCAGCAGACCGTCGTCGCGTATCAGCACTTTCTCGACGTCGTCACCGAGCAGGACCGCGCGGGCACGATTGCGCCGAGCGACGTGATTACCGCGCGCACGCAGCTCAATACCGCGAAGTCCGATCTGATCGCGCTCGGCGTTGCGCGCGCGCAGTACGCGCATGCGATTGCGGTGCTGGTCGGCAAGAACCCGGAAGAACTGTCGATCGCTCACGATCCCGCGATGCCGGTGCTGCCGTCGGTGCCGGTCGGCGTGCCGTCGACGCTGCTCGAACGCCGGCCCGACATCGCCGCGGCCGAGCGCAAGATGGCCGCGCAGAACGCGGCGATCGGCGTCGCGGTGTCCGCGTATTACCCGGAGATTTCGCTCTCGGGCGCGGCCGGTTTCACGCAGTCGCCGCTGGCCGGTCTGCTCAAGGTGGCGAACTACGTGTGGTCGCTCGGCGCCAGCGCGAGCGAAACGCTGTTCGACGGTGGCCTGCGCAGCGCCGACGTCGATGCGGCGAAAGCGGCCTACGATTCGGCCGTGGCCAGCTATCGCGGCACGGTGCTGACCGCGTTCCAGAACGTCGAGGACGATCTGTCCGGCTTGCGCATTCTCGCGGAGCAGGCCGACGTGCTCGAAGCGGCCGTGCGCGACGCGAACCGTGGCGCGGAGATCGCCTTCAACGAGTACCAGGCCGGCACCGTCGACTACACGACGGTCGCGACCGCGCAGGCCACGCAACTGAGCACGCAGCAGACCGCGTTGAACGTGCAGGAGTCGCGGCTGTTGCATGCAGCGTCGTTGTTCGGCGATCTAGGGGGCGGGTGGTCGGCGGATCAGTTGCATGACCCGCGTGGCGGGAGTGCGCGCGCGGCGGCGCAAAGCGGGGAGGCGGGGGCGGCTTCTGCGGCGGCGGTTTCCTCTGCTGCTGCGGCTGCATCCGCTGCCGTGAGCAACGGTGGCGCGAATCCGCCATGACGGTGCATCCACGGGCGGGTTGGCCCGTCTGCCGGTAACACGACACGACAAAAGGCCGCGCGCCGTTGCGGATATCATGCGCGGCTTGTCTTATACGAAGGCACATGACGGCATACGAAGACATACGCAGCATCACACAAGGAGAAACAGGCGTGGCAGGCACCAACGAGCACGAAGTCGACGAGAACGACAGCCGCGACCCGGCCGCACCGCGCGGCGAGCTGGCGGCGCAACCCGGCGAACCGCCGTCCGGCAATATGACCGTGCTCGGGCTGTTCATGATTTTTGCGCGCATCGGTCTGACGAGTTTTGGCGGCGGCCTGAGCGGCTGGTTCCTGCGCGAGTTCGTGCACGACCGCCACCTGATCAGCGAGGACGAATTCCTCAACGGCCTCGCGCTGTCGCAGGCGTTGCCGGGCGTCAACGTGAAGAATCTGGCGATCTGGGTCGGCTATCGCCTGTTCGGCTGGCGCGGCGCGATTGCGGGGTTCTGCGGCATCATCCTGCCGCCCGCCGTGGTGATCGTTCTGCTCGGCGTGTTCTTCGCGGCCATCGCCTCGTTTCCGCTCACGCATGTCGCGCTCGCGGGTGCGGCAGCCGGCGCGATCGGCTTGTCGCTGTCGATGGCGATTACGGCGGCGCACCGTCTGCCGCGCCGCGTGTTCCCCTATCTCGTTCTGGTCGCGACGTTCGCGGCTGTCGCGCTGTTTCGCGTGTCGCTTGTGTGGACCGTGCTGATCGGCGGCGCGATCAGCATCGGCTATGAATATGTGCGCGCTGCGCGAGTCATGGATCGTGAGCCGTGAGTGGTAGTAGGCCGTGTCGTTATACACAATGTGTCTGCTGTGCCGTGGCATCGAAATAGCCGGTTGACTTTCAATGACATGGTGCAGCGTTTGTAAGCTGTTCGTGCTCCACGTTTGCAATCCGCTTCGCGCGTATGCCTTGATGTCTGCGGCAAAGTCCATCGCAGGCGGCAAGCCATAGCAAATGGTCCTGACGCCGTGTTTTCTGTCGCTTTTGCGAGGCACGATGGGTATTCCAGCGTACACAAATGTTGACATTTCGTTGTCCAGCGGAACCCCAAAATCATCCATCGCCCATTCCATATCGCTGTAGGCACCTGTTAGCTTGGCAGCCCAAACAATGACAGAGGAATTCGGAATGTTGGATCAACAGGATTCCGACGGCGTGCGCGTGGTGCTCAGTGCGCCGCAATTGGCTGCGGTACTGGCTCGCCAGTCGATCAGCCAGTCGGAGATGTCTTTCAATCGGATCTGGGGCGGTCTTCAGATCGTGGGTGGCGTGCTGGAAATGGTCGGGGCTGGGGCGCTCTGCGTGCTGCCCGAACCGACCATGGCGAGCAAGGCGGGATAATGGGCAATATCAGAAGTAGTGCGCGTCCACACGACACAAGTCCAGAATTGGGCGAAGTCTTCAGGTAGTGGTGGTCCCCTCACACTGATGCAGCACGTTGCGGGTGATGTCGGCTATGGAATAGAGAGGCAGACAGGAAAACTGACACGGATGAATGAGGTTGTCGTTGTGCTGAAATATCAAACCTGCAATGGAATGCCATACTACATTCTCACAGCTTACGTCGGATGAAGGAAAAAGTTATGCTGTCGGATCGCTACCCGAACCTGTATCAGTTGTTTGGCGCATACTTTAATCAGGATTCTGATTTATGGGGAGACACGATTCCGGAGATTGTTTCGTGCTACAGAAGGGACTGCCCACGGGAAAATCACCTCGAAATGATCCGCGAGATAGACTCGTTCATAAGCGAGCACCCGAATGATCTGGATTCTGCATTTGAAAAGGATTACGGACAGGATTTTGACCCGATGTTATGGGGCCATACAACTGCTTCGTTTCTCGAAGAATTGAAACACCTTCTGAGTGAGCAATAATCCGCCGGTTGCCGCGGGCACGGAAGGGCCGCGGCAACCAGGCACCCTTATCTCGCAGGCCCCCGCTTCATAAGGGGCTGGCGAGATAGGTATAACGTCATGGCGTTAGCCGCAGCTCGGGCAGTCAAACTTAAGAAGAACCCATCACGTGTCCAGAACGCTCATCGCACTGTTTTCGGTTTTTGCTCCGCTGTCGATCGTGACCGTCGGCGGCGGCCAGGGTGTCGTCGCCGAGATTCAGCGGCAGGTCGTCGACGTGCATCACTGGATGACGCATGCGCAATTCCTCAGCGACTTCGCGATTGCGCGGCTCGCGCCCGGCCCGGGATCGTTGCTCGCGACGCTGATCGGCTGGCAGGTCGGCGGACTCGGCGGCGCGGTCGTCGCGACGCTCGCGTTATTCGGGCCGACCGCGTTTCTGATGTACGCGGTCGTGCACGTGTGGAACCGCCACGAGGGCGCGCGCTGGCTCAACGCCTTGCAGGCCGGTTTGCGGCCCGTTGCGGCGGGCCTGATTCTCGCGGCCGTCTACGTGCTGGTCGAGCAGCTCGAAGGCGGCTGGATTGCATGGCTTACGGCCGCGATTGCCACGCTGCTCGTGATGAAAACGCGCATCAACGCCTTGGTGCTGATTGCGGGCGGCGCGGTCGTGTTCGTGCTTGCGCATTTCGCGGGGCTGCTTTGAGTTAAGGCGCGCGCGATTCAACGCCCGGAAAGAACCGCATCCTCAATTTCATAGCGCTCGTCGCCGATCGAAATCAGGTTGATGCCGGCGTTATTCCGGGTCAGCGTATTGCCCGGCATCGGTCGATCGCCTGCTTTCATGGCCGCGCCGAGTACTCGTCCGTGCGCGTTGAACAGGATCACGCGCGTATTGCCATCGGGCCAGTAGATTACGACGCTCGCGGAGTGATTGCCATGACGAACGACACCGTACTTGCACATGGTCTTCGTCTTGCCGCCGCCGCGCTCGCAGGGCAGCGTGCCGGTCGTGCTGAAATACATGTCCTTGTCCGGCGTCTGCGCGGGCCAGCTTCGATCGTCGGCGGCGGGACCGCCCTCGGTGGCAATCGAAATCAGCGTCACGCCATCCGCTTCTCCCACCACGCGCGCACGTCGATGGTCGAGAATCGCATGCACGTCGGCGCTATTGCGCAGGCCCGGACAGCCGACGAGCATTGCCGTATGGTCGAGATAGTTCGCGGTCGCGGACGATTCGCCGAGCCGCCGGCATACATCGCCCGCATGCGGATAGCCATCGCCGAGCACCACGAACGACGCGGGCCACGCAAAATGCTTCGCGTTTGTCGTCGTGTTTATTGCTGTGCTTGCCGCGGCGATTGCCGAAGCACTGCCCCAACTCAAAGCGGCCGCGACGAGTGCCGTCAGCGTGGTATTCGAAGCAAAAGTGGCGGCAAAAGACCGGCTCGCGCATTTCATCGACTGTCTCCTTGCGTCGCTCATTGCCGTGTCGAGCCGCCTGCCAACGCGGCCTGCGCGCGCTGCAACCACTCGCGGTTATGTTCCCGCGCGTGACGCGGCCAGTGCCGCGCATCCTGAACGATTTCCGCGTACAGACTCTCGGCGCGCTGGCGATCGGCGGCGTCGGCCTGCGTGGCCAGCCAGTCCGCGAACAGGCAGCGCGGCGCGACATCGCTCGCACAGGTGAGCGTCTGCTCGAAGGCGGCGCGCGTGCCCGGCGCACCGAGCGCGGCCAGCGTGCGCGCATACAGCAGCGCCGGCTCGCCCTGATTGCGCGCCTGCGGATTGCCCGAGAACAGATTCGCCAGCGTCGCGTCGGCGGCCGTGTAGTCGCGCAGCGCGAACTGCGAGCGCGCGAGACCGAGCAGCAAGACCGGATCGTTGGCGAAAGGTCCGTTTGCCGCCGCCTGGAAATGTTCGAGTGCCTCGCGCGCCTCGCCGGCCGCGAGCAAGGCCTCGCCGAGCCGCATGCGATGCTGTACGGTCGGCGCGCGATCGAAAGCGGCGCGCGCTTCACGCAGCGCGCGATTCGGGTCGACGAATTGCGTAATGGCCTGGGTTGCGACGCGCGCGCCACGCGAATGCCGCAGACCCGGCAGATAGATCGCGAACAAATAGACGATGCTGCCGAGCATTGGGAAAGCGAACAGAATGAACAACCAGTAAAGGCCTTGTCCATTGCGTATCGCGTGGACGGCGAAAAAAATCGCAATGATGACGTGAAGACCGATTCCGAAGAAATAGGGCATATCGATTCAACCTTGGAGCCTGAAGGAGCGCGAGGGCGCATGAGCCGACGCCTGAGCCACACATGGTGGCACACGGCCGCGCCGGATTTCGACCGCACAGTGTATTACAGCGCGGCCCATGCGTATCCCCCGCAGCTGCCGAGCTTAACCGGCGCGCAGATACGCGAACAGCAAGGACAGCGCCACGACGACGATGCCCGTCGCCACGACGAGGTGATTGGCCAGGAGTCGACGCATCGCAAGTCTCCTAAACGAAGCTGTAGCGTTCGGAATGGTAGCGCGTGCGCGGCACGTCCATCTCGCCGAGCGCGCGTTCGATCGCATCCATCATCGGGTCCGGTCCGCAGATGAAGTACTCGTGATCCGCATAGCCCGGCGGCAGATGGCGCCGGAACATGGCCGCATTGATATGCCCGGTCTCGCCGCTCCAGCCCTCGGGCGGCTCCGCCAGCACGTAGACGACGCGCAGATCGAGCCGCGCCTGCAGCGCATCGAGTTCCTCGCGAAAGGTCAGCGAATCCTGGTTCCTGCCGCCGTACAGCAGCACGAGCGGCCGTGAGTCGCCGCGATCGGCGAGCGTGCGGATCATGCTCATCATCGGCGTAATGCCGATGCCGCCCGCGATCAGCACGTGCATGTCGGTCGGCTGGCCGATCGTGAACGCGCCGTACGGTCCGTCGAGATAGACGCGCTGGCCGGCCTCGATCGTCTTGACCTGGCTCGTGAAGTCGCCGAGATTGCGGATTGTCATTTCGACGCGGCCCTGCGCGGCTTCGGCGCTCGACGAAAACGAAAAAGGATGGCCGGTGATTCTGAACGGACTGCCCCATACGGTAAGCCAGCCGAATTGCCCCGGCTTGAAGCGGAAGCCCGCATGTCCGTCGGGCTGCATGACGAGCGTCGTGGTGTCGCCGCGTTCGCTGCGTACTTCGGTGATGCGATAAGGCCGACGCAACATGAAGAGCGGCTTGAAGAGCCGCACGTAGAGCAGCAGCGCGATCCAGAACAGCGTCATGCCGATCCACAGCGCGCGCTTGAGCGGATCGGCGAGATAGAAGCCCCAGCCGATCATGTGCAGCACGCCGCCGAAGATCGCGATCAGCGCGAGCGCGATATGCGACAGATGCCAGAGTTCGTAGGGGATTTTCAGTTGCTTGCGCCACAGCGCGGTAATCACGAGCACGATTACCGCGCCGATCGACAGTACCGCGAACCACGCGCCCCACGGTACTTCGCCGAGCGATGCGGGCATGGCGAGCTTGTCGGAGCCGATCGCGAGCAGGATCAGCGGATGAACGACGACGAGGCCGACCGCGAGCAGCGAAACGCGCCGATGAAAATGGTAGATGACGTCCTCGCCCCACGGCTCGGTCACGTGACGAAAGCGCGCGGTGAGGCCGAATTGCAGACCCATCATCGCGAGTCCCGAATAGCCGAGCGCCACCGAGAACTCGGTGCCGAAGCCGCGCGCGGGCGGCAGCGTGCCGGCCAGCAGCGCGAACAGCGGGGCGAGAATGAACAGCAGATAGATGGCGGACCAGATGGTCTTGCGCGCGAGATCGTGAGACTGCATGAGTGCCTCTTTATGGGAGCGGCGAATTATGGGAGCGGCGAAACGGGAGAAACGGGCGGACCGCGCGGGCGGCGAAAGGGTCGCGGCGCGCTCGAACGTGGCCCGGAAGTGATGCTCACGGCGCGCCTATGGCGTGCTTGCGGCCTAATTCACGGCGCGCTCGTAGCACGCTCGTGGCGTATTCGCCTTGCGTTCAGACGCACGTCGTGAGCAGCAGCGCGGGGCCGAACGTAATGACGGTCGCAACGAGCGCCGCGATCAACGTCCAGATGACGACGCTGTGCATGAACGAACTGATGGGCTCGGGTCCGGGGTCGTGCCGCGCGGCGGCGCGGTAGCGCCACAACCCGCCGATCGCGATCAGATGCAACAGCAGCACGATTGCGAGACTCGCGCGCAACGGACCAGCCGACCATGCGAACGCGCAGCCGATCGCATGCAGCGCATAGAGAATCACGAGCGCGAGGCACCAGATCGTGAAGCCGGCGGCGAGCCACCACACACGCCGCGGCGCAAGCGGGCGTCCGTTCATGGCTTTGCTCCGAGCATCGCGACGAGGCCGGGCAGCGCGAGCACGAGGCCGAGCGCGACGATGGCGGTCGCGAGCGTGTAATCGACCCACAGGCGCGTGAGGCGCAAGTCCGTGAGCCGTCGCGCGGAGATGAAGCCGGCGCCGAGGCGCAGCATGTTGCTGGCGAGGAACAGCAGCCCGACGCCCGCATGGATCGCGACGTAGGTGAGCAGCGCGGCGGCGGTCGCGCCGAGCGCATGCTCGCGCGGATTCGGTATCACGCCGTGGATGAGCATCACGTCGGCGACGAGCGCCACGCCCAGCGCGAGCGCGGTCAGCGTGATCGTGCCGTGCGGTTTGCGCTCCGCGGCGGCCGCGCGCAGCGAGCCGCGCGTCGTGGCCGCCGCGACCGCGAGCGCGGCGAGCGTGACGAACGCGAGCAGACGGCTCGGCTGTGGCGTGACGGCGGCCGGCCAGTTCGGCGCGGCGATCCACAGGTAGAACGTGCCGAACACGAGCGAGGTGAACAGCGTGCCGTTCGCGACGAGCGTGCAGACCAGCGCGAACCACGACGGCGCGCCGGCTACTTCGGTATGCGGCGGTACGCTGACGCCGCGGCCCACGGGCAGCGCGCCGTAATCGCGCGCATGGCCGGCGCTTTGGCCCGCGTAGACGAAGAGGCCGAACGTCACGAACGCGAAGGCGAGCGACAGCCAGTAGAACTTGAACAGCATCGCCAGCACCGCCGCGCAGGTGACGGTCGCGGTAATGAGCGGCAGATAGGTCGGGCGCGGCAGCACGATCAGCTGCTCCGGCTCGCCCGAGGTCATATGCACGCCGAGCGCTTCCTGCCAGCCGTTGCGCGTGAAGCCGAGATAGCCTTCGCCGCGCGCGAGCGAGGCCGCGAGCCGGCTGGGGCCGACCTGTTCGGTGTGCGCGTCGACGTGCGGAATCGATGCGAATGCATAGGGCGCGGGCGGAATCGGCATGGCCCATTCGAGCGTGGTCGATTCCCACGGATTACGCCGCACCCGCCGGCCGAAACGCAGCTGCACGAGGATGTCGATCGCGACGAGGGCGAAGCCGATCGTCATGACGAAGCTACCCACCGACGACAGCAGATTGAGCCCGTTCCAGCCTTCGTCGCCGCTATAGGTGAAGATGCGTCGCGGCATGCCGAGCAGGCCGGTCAGGTGCATCATGAAGAACGTCATGTTGAAGCCGATGAACACGAGCCAGAACGCCGGTATCGAGAGCTTGTGCACGGCGGTGCGGCCTGTCAGCAGCGGCAGCCAGTAGTAGAACGCGGCGAGCATCGGAAACGCGAGCGCGCCGGCCACTACGTAATGCATGTGCGCGACGACGAAGTAGGTGTCGTGTGCCTGCCAGTCGAACGGCACCATCGCGAGCATCACGCCGGTCAGGCCGCCGCAGGTGAACACGAAGAAGAAGCCGAAGATGTACAGCATCGGCACGTCCCAGCGCGGGCGGCCGTGCGACAGCGTGGCGAGCCACGCGAAGAACTGGATCGCGGTAGGCACCGCGACGATTGCCGAGCCGGCCGAGAAGAACGCGAGCGCGAGATGCGGAATGCCCACCGTGAACATATGGTGGACCCAGATACCGAAGCTCAGGAACGCGAGCGCGATGATCGCGACGACAATCGCCTTGTAGCCGACGAGCTTTCTTCTCGCGAAGACCGGGATCATGGTCGAGAGCACGCCCGCCATCGGCAGGAAGATGATGTAGACGTCGGGGTGGCCGAACAGCCAGAACAGATGCTGCCAGAGTAGCGGGTCGCCGCCGCGCGTCGGATCGAAGAACGGCAGGTTGAAGGCGCGTTCCACTTCGAGCAGGATCGAGCCGAGAATCAGCGGCGGAAATGCGACGATCATCATCATCGCGGTCACGAGGATGTACCACGCGAAGATCGGCATGCGGTCGAGCGACATGCCCGGCGCGCGCATCTTCAGGATCGAGACGACGATCTCCATCGCGAGCGAGAGCGCAGAGATCTCGACGAAGGTGATGCCGAGCAGCCATACGTCGGCGTTCAGCCCCGGTGTGTAGACATGCGAACTCAGCGGCGTGTACATGAACCAGCCGCCGTCCGGCGCGCTGCGCAGAATGAGCGAGACCGTCAGGATCGTGCCGCCGAACAGATAGCACCAGTAGCCGTACGCGGTGAGACGCGGAAACGCGAAGTCGCGCGTGCCGAGAATTTTCGGCGTGAGATAGACCGCGAAACTTTCCACCATCGGAATCGCGAACAGAAACAGCATCATCGACCCATGCATCGTGAAGACCTGGTTGTAGGTCTCGACGTCCATGAAGGCCGCGTGCGGCGTGGCGAGCTGTACGCGCGTGAGCATGCCGAGAATGCCCGCGATCGCGAAGAACACGAACGAGGTCATCATCATGCGCATGCCGAGCACGCTATGGTTGACGGCGGCGAGTCTCTGCACGCCAGGCCCGGTGGCCCAGATCGCGGCAAGCTGACGGTGCAGCCGCAACGCGCTCATGCCCTGCGATTGCGGCTCGATGGGCACGCTCATTTCCTTATCTCCCCGGTGGCGGCGCTTCTGACGGCGGCGGAAAAGTCTTCGGAACGATCGACGATCACGCTGAAATGCATGCCCGCGTGGCCGATGCCGCAAAACTCGTTGCATTGTCCGGAGTACTCGCCCGGCTGATCGGCTTCGATGCGCAGGCGGTTTTCATGACCTGGCAGCGCGTCGATCTTGCCGGCGAAGCGCGGAATCCAGAACGCGTGCACGACGTCCCGGCTCGTGACGACGATATCGACCGGCGTGCCCGCCGGCAGATGCAGCACGTTCTCGGTTTCGACGTTGCCTTCGTCCGGATAGCGGAAGGTCCAGCGCCATTGCTGCGCGATCGCTTCGATGCGCATGGGCGCGTGCGCGCGCAACGGCAGCAGCAGTTCGCCCGCATAGAGCGCATAGCCGATCAGCGGCAGCAGAACCACGGCGGGCAGCACGAGGCCGCCGAGCACGATCCAGCGCGCGGGCGATACGCGCGAGCCCCAGCCCGGATAACGGATCACGAGGTAGAACAGCACGAGCACCAGCGCGAACAGCAGCGCCGCGCCCGCCAGCATGACCCACCATAGTCCGGCGATGGACGCCGCCGCGGGACCGGAAGGCTCGAGCGTCGACAGCGGACCGGCGCAGCCGCATAACGCCGCGATCAATCCCGCTTGGACCATCAACCGCAAACGGCTATGATAGTTCGCACGATTAAGCATTCGACGCGAGGAACTTTCATCATGGCAAAACAAGGCAATTCCGGATCCGAAAGCAGAAGCGAAGTCCTGCTGGAACTGTTGCGGCTCGATGCGGGCTCGGCCGTTGCACTCGTCGGTCATCCTATCCACGTGATGATGGTGCATTTCCCGATCGCGTTCGTCGTCGCGACGCTGGGCGTCGACGTGCTCTACTGGTGGACGGGCGATCCGTTCTGGGTGCGTGCCGGTTTGTGGGCGGGCGGCTTCGCATTCTGGAGCGGCGTGGCCGCGAGCTTCGTCGGCACGGCCGAGTTGTTGCTCGTGCGCGGCATCCGTCTCAGGGAAGCGAGCTGGTCGCACGCGGTCGCCGCGATGACGCTCGTCGCAATCGCGGGCGCGAACTGGGGCGTGCGGCTGTTCTACCCCGAGCAGATCCTGCCGCATGGTCTCGCGCTGTCGGTGCTCGCCTCGGTGATGACGGGCTTCGCCGGCTGGCATGGGGGCAAGCTCGTGTTCGATCATGGCGTGGGTATTCTGGTTTCGCCGAAGGAGTGATGCAGCCAGCGGCCAAGTCCGCCGGGCTCGAACAGATGCGGGGCAAGCAGGTTCGAGTCGATGTGCGGCTTGGCCAGCACGATCCAGATGATCGCGACGATCACGACCACGTACGCGACGCTCAGCACGATCAACGATGCGCGGCTGAAACGGCCGTCGGGCAGAAACACGTCATGCAGCACGAGGCCGGCCACGACGTGCAGCATCGCCATGATGCCGACCAGCACCATCTTCAGCGAGAACCATTCGACGAAGGTGGCCTGCAGAAAAATCAACACTGTGCCGCTCGCAATCGCGACGAAGGCGGCAGGCGAAGTCAGTTCCACATAGACCATGCGCGTGATGCGGTGCAGGCGATCGAGCTCGGTGCCTTCCGTTTGCGCGCCGCGTTGCCAGAACAGGAACGGCAACACGATCAGGCCGCCCGACCATAGCGCAATCGCGGCGAGATGAATGAATTTCAGAAGGGTCGTCACAGTGCGGGCTCTCTGACGTGCAGGCTGGACCAGGCAAGCCGAAGTCCCGCGATGAAGTAGGGGATCATTCCGAGTACCCACATCAGCAGTCCTGCGAGTTGCTGGTCGGCGAGCGGCGTGAGCCCCCATGCGGCCGTGGTTGCGAAGTGCGCGACATAGAGCGGCACCGGCGCGAACACGATCAATGCGCCGAGCAGGCCCATATGTCCTATCGTCGCGACAAGCGCCATCAGTGCCGCGCCGGTCGGCACCGATGGCGAGAAGATGCTGCGCCACATGAGCCATGCGCTGCCGAGCAGCGTGAGTTGCATGAGCCAGTAGGCCGGCACCGTGGAGAGCCCCCACGCATAGGGGCCGGGTGCATGCCAGAGCCAGATGAACACCGCATGCGCGGCGACTACCGGCACGAGCGGCGGACAGGCGAGGCGCGGCAATGGAAACGCGAGGGCGAGCAGCGGAGCGATGGCCGCGATCAGAATGATGTGGTGAGTGACGCGCGCCGAGAACAAGGCCGACGACAGCGCGCATAGCGGCGAGACGAATACGACGACCATCAGCGCAATGGCCGCCCAGGCCGCGCGTGCATTGTCGGAGCGGCCGCTCGCCACCACGAAGGCGAGCGCGGCGAGTGCCACGAGCAACAGCGGGTCTGTATTCCAGCGTAGCCACACGCTGCCGGGGACAGCGGCGGGGCCACAATAGGCGACCAGAAAATATGGCATGGCGCAATATCTTCAGCTAGTCCAGGTTTCGCACCTCACGTTGAACGCGCGGAATAAGAAACTGGAGAATGGTTGGGATGGCTGATGATCTTATTGATTGCCCATGTACTGTAGCGTAAATAATCTGTTTAGGGTCGGCTATCTGGACGTCATTGCTTTTTGCATTGCATAAAAGATTGTGAATTTTTCATGCGGAATGTGAATTATGAAAAAAATCGGTTCTATGCAATGACATCGATATACGTGCGATGGTGCGACGCAATACGGCCATGCTGATAGACGGAGTGGGTCGAGTGCTGGTGGGCGCGCGATCTATTCGCGTGCTTCCGGATCAATTGAATTGATTTGAATGGTGGCGTTGAAATTGCACCACCATTGGCATTGGAGCCGTATTGATGAGAATAGGATAGGGGGCGTGGTGAATGGGCGTCTTTACGATAATGTTGCTATTCGTTCTTTACAGCCGTGGGCGTTCCAGTTGTATCCATTGCCGCACGGAGTCTCGTTGCCATTGATCGTTTGCATAGTCCTTCAATCTTTGCGGCACCGGGTCACCGTTCAATACGAGGCGATTCAACATAAGCGCGAGATCCGTATCGGCAATGCACCACTCGCCGAAGAGATTGGACGAATCGTGCGGAAGCAGCGCTTCGACTGCTGCGAACAATTTTTGTGCCGCATCTTCGGCGGTCGCGGAAAGCGGGCCGCCACGCACGCCATAAAAGATGACTTCGGTCGAGCGTTCCTGGCGGATCGGCAATAGATCGCTGCGCAGCCATGCCTGCACCTGGCGCGCCCGCGCGCGCAGATAGCGGTCTTGCGGATAGACCGGCGTTTGGGGAAAAGTCTCGTCGAGGTATTCGGTAATCGCCGACGATTCGGATAACGCGAAATCGTCGTGGACCAACGTTGGTACGCGTTGTGTCAGCGAGCGGGCGGCATACTCTGCCTGACGATTCGCGTTGCTTGCGAGATCGACGGTGGAAAGATCGAATGGCAATTGCTTCTCGCGAAGCGTGACGAAAACGGACATCGCATACGGGCTGGCGAATTGGACATCCGTGTAGAGGCGCAGATGCGGTTGCAAAGTACTCTCCATCGTGTGGTGTTGTCTTGCGTATCGAGCCTGAGGGGCGTTTCCCTCGGAGAAGTCCAAGCTTCAATACTAAACCGTTCTTACATCGGGCATCGCGCCTCGGGACATCCAGCTGGCTTCGGGTCTGTTTTTGAAAAATCTCCGCATAGGGGCTTCAAAAAAATAATTTTGTTGCTACAATGGCGCCCCTCTGCCCAGGTGGCAAAGGGGTAGACGCACTCAAAGCGCTGTCCAGGCCTTGGCTGACGGGGCTGTCAGCGGTAAAGGGTCCAGTGCGTCCCGAGTTGTATGCAGTGCCGACGTGGTGAAATTGGTAGACACGCTATCTTGAGGGGGTAGTGGCGAAAGCTGTGCGAGTTCGAGTCTCGCCGTCGGCACCAAAGTCATGTTCCGTAGCCAGCCGCGCTGCGGGCTACTAGCAGTTCTTCTTCCGCAGCTATCTGCTGCACGCTCCCCGTTCAAAGACCCGTTGAATCAGACGACGACGCCCGAGGGTAGTCCCGCGACGTGGTCATAAATTTCTCCCGGCCGCGTGAACCATACTTTGTCGCGATTCGCATGATTGACGATGTATTTCAAAGCTCGTTTGATTGCGCGTAATCGATACGGCTGGCCGACAATCATGGTGTGCAAGGCGACGCCACATACCAACGGATGCTCTTCCGATTGTTCAAGCATTTCCTCGAACTGATCGACGATCATGCGCTCGAACTCCTCAGCGGAGTGGTGACGGACCAGTACCTGGGGCGAGTCGTTGATTTCAAACGGATACGGTAGCGACAGAATCGGGCCCGAGCGCGTTTGCATCCAGATCGGCTGATCGTCACCGGGCCAGTCCATCAGGAACTTGTAGCCGCTTTCGCGTAACAGATCGGGCGTCTGGTGGCTGACCGACATCCATGGACTCATCCAGCCTCGGACTTCCTGCTTCGCGTGGTGCTGAATCTGCTCGCGCACATGTTGCAGGAGCCTGATTTCGTCCTGCTCCCACATCTGCCCCTGACGCTCCGAATTGGTTCGTCCGTGTCCGATGATCTCGTCACCGCGAGTCCTGATCGCTTCGACAATTTGTGGTGCATAGTCGAAAACCGCGGTGTTCATCAGATGGCATGCCGGCAAACCCAATTCGTCGAGTAACTTGAAAATACGCCATACGCCGATCCGGTTTCCGTAATCGCACCATGTGAAGGCTCGATGGTCGAGGCCAGGCAATGGCGTAGAAAGCGAATGGCTGAGGCCCGTTCCGAATGCGAAGTGCTCGATATTCAGGCCGATATAGAATGCCAGTCGTTTCCCCTCGGGCCATGAATAGTTCTGGCGTTCGACAATGGGCGAGTAACTGTAACGATTATGGTGTGGCAGTTGCATAAGTGATTGGGTAGCCGTAGTTCATTGATCAATGACGATTCGCCATTCTTCTGCGTTCCAGTCGGCTGATAAGGCGAACCAGCGGGATCAACAGCAGCAGATACAACAGGGCGGCCAAAATAATCGGCGACGGGTTGTAAAGCAAAGCCTGCGCATTTTGGGCGACCTGCAATAGCTCGGGCAGCGCGACTGCGCTCGCGATCGTTGTGAGCTTGATGATTTCGAGTGAATTGCTGACCAGATCCGGCATTACATTGCGCACCGCCTGCGGAATCTGCACATAGAAGAGCGCCTGCATGAAAGAGAGCCCCGTGGAGCGGGCGGCCTCGACTTGTCCCTTGGGGAGCGATTCGAGCCCGGCGCGAAATACCTCACCGTAATAGCAGGAGTTGTTCAATGTGAAGCACAGCACGACCGCGACGATCTTCGGGATATTGAGGTTGAGGAAGGGAAGCCCGAAGTAGATGACCATCAGCAGCACGAGTGGCGGAATGGATCGGAAGATGTCGATATAGACCACCAGTACGGCGCGCAGTAGCGGGTTCCTGGCATTCGTATATAGAACCGCCACTCCGAGCCCGGAGATCAGGCCAAATGGAATCACCAGAATCGACAGGAGCACTGTCATCCAGAGTCCCTGCAGCAATATCGGAGCGACGCTGCGATAGATGTCCAGATTGAAAAAATTGTCCAGAATTCCCTGCATGGGGTTCCTCGTCTATTCAGCGGAAGCGCCGTTCCAGATAGCGGCCGACCAGTACCACGGGCAAGAAGATCGCGAGGCTGCCGATGGCGCACATCATCAACGGAGTCGCATTACCCGCGCTGCTGGTCGCGGACTGCGCATTGTTGAGTACCTCGGCAAGACCGACCACCGCTCCCAGCGCCGTTCCCTTGACGATGGCGATGACCCGATTGGTCAAAGGCGGTACCGTGAGTTTCAGCGCGTGCGGCCATACGACATACCACATCGTCTGCATCCAGCTCATTCCGGTCGAGCGGCCCGCTTCCATCAATCCCTTGGGGGTTGCGCGCAATCCCGCCCAGAAGATTTCTTCGGCAAAGGCAGCCAGAACGAGCGATAGCGCCAACCAGGTGGCCGCGAACGCGGACATGGATATGCCGATGTACGGGAACGCAAAGAACAGCAGAATGATGCCGACGAGCGGCGGGAGCGAGCGAAGCACATCGGCGAATACGATGATGGCGACATTGACCGTGCGCACGCCGGCAGCCCGCATGAATGCAAGCAGGAACCCGATGGTGAGGCCCGTAGCGACCACCGCAACGCCCACCTTCACCGTGACCCACATGCCGGACAGTATGAAAAGGTAGTACTTCCCGATCACGTCGGGATTTAAGAACGTAAATATCAGCCCTTGAATATTCATCGGTGTCTCAAAGCCGGAATCGAAACCTGAACGGACATCAATGCCGCGATGTCACGCTCGATATAAAGGCCTGGGTGCGCTCATGCCGCGGCTGCTCGAAGATCTGTTGCGGTGTACCTTGCTCCAGCACGACGCCGCCGTCCATGAACACGACCCGGTCGGCCGCCGCCCTGGCGAAGCCCATCTCATGGCTGACCACGATCATCGTCATGCCCATGGTCTTGAGCTTGCGCATGGCTTCCAGCACGCTGCTGACCAGTTCCGGATCGAGCGCGCTGGTGGGTTCGTCGAACAGCACGATCTTGGGATGCAACGCAATCGAGCGCGCAATCCCGACGCGTTGCTGCTGCCCGCCCGAGAGCTGATCGGGATAGTAGCTGGCGCGCTCCAGCATGTTGACCTGAGACAACGCTTCCAGCGCACGCTGTTCCGCGGCCGCTTTAGGCAGCTTCTGCACCTTGCGCAAGGCGAGCATGATGTTGCTCAGTACCGTCATGTGAGGATAGAGATTGAAATGCTGAAAAACCATTCCGATCTTCTGTCTGACTGCATTCAGGTCGGTGCGAGGACGCGTGATGTCCTGGCCGTCGAAGTGAATGCTGCCCGAACTCACATGCTCCAGCACGTTGCAGCATCGCAGAAGGCTGCTCTTCCCGGAGCCGGACGGCCCAATGATGAACACCAGTTCTCCGGCGCGAATGTCGAGATTGATTCCCTTGAGCACAGGGTTGTCGCCATACGACTTGTGAAGATCGCGGATGCTCAGGATGGGCTGCGAGGCGTTGTTCAGCATGAAATACCTCTACTTGGCGCAGGATAGCTTGACCGGCGTGGCGTCGTAGCCGGGCATATTCGGAATCCCTTCTCCTGGGTACACGTTTTTCGTCGTGTCCGGTGCAAAGCCCAGCCATTTGACCGCGATTTGAGCCACGATGCCTTTTTGTTTGAGGCACTTCAATGCATTCGAGATCTGATTGCGGCGCGCGGCATCGTCCTTGCGAAATGCGAAGGCCCAGGCTTGTCCGGTCTTGATGAGAAGCGTCGATTGAAGCAGGGGATTGTGTTTGGCCGCCCATGCCTGCGCGGGCACGCCCGCCATGTTTGCATCGGCTCTGCCCGAGACCACCGCCTGAATCGCATCGGCATTGGTCGGGAAAACGTTGAATTCAAAACCATATTTCGCATGGTTCTCCTGCGACCATTGCTCGTATGGCGATCCCCGATTGACCGCCAGCCGCATACCCTTCAGTTGTGCCAGCGAGGTGATCGGCGTCGCGCCTTTCTTTTGCAGCACCAGGTAGTCGGAATCCAGATAGGGCTCCGAGAACAGCATCGCGTTGGCACGTTCAGGCGTGGCGGTGACGGCCCCGAGGATGAAGTCGTACTTCTTTGCGTTGAGTGCGGGAATCAGCGCCGAAAACTGCGTGCCTTCAACCTCTATCTTATCGCCCAGTTCTTTTTCCAGCGCGTGCCCCAGATCGATCGAGAATCCTTCGAGCTGACCTTGCAAGTTGCGAAAAACGAGCGGGGCATAGGTGTCGTCAACCCCGGTGTGCAGGGTCTCGGCCTGTGCCGGTGCGATCGACATCGTCAATGCCGCGATGCAGGCCAGCATTCCCGCCCGTTTAACACCCAATCCGTATGCCATTTCTTTGTCTCCTCAAAAGTTGTTCCTGCCCGACAAGGTCGATCGTTAGCACTGCAATGGCAGCCCTTTATAGATCGAACAATTTTCTGAACAATAAACCTCGGCCATCGCGCCCCAAGCCATCAGGCACGGGGCGCTCGGGTTGCACCAGCCATTCCGACGGTCCGCACGCCAGAAACGTGCCGTCTCCCGGTTTCGCCAATAGCTGTCCGCCATTGACGACGACCTTTCCCCGGCAGATCGTTGTTTCCGGCCATCCCTGCACCTGCATGCCTTCGTATGGCGTGTAGCCCACGCGATCGTGCAGCATCTCGCTAGTGATGGTCACGTGGCGATCCGTGTCCCAGATCACGAGGTCGGCATCGCTACCGACCCGGATGACGCCTTTCCTTGGATAAAGCCCGTAGGCTTTGGCCGGATTGGCCGCGGTCAATGCAACGTAGCGCTCCAGTGAAATGCGGCCTTTGCCGACCCCCTCGGAAAAGAGCAGAGGCAGACGTGTTTCCAGACCCGGAACGCCGTTGGCGATTTCGGAGAAGCGAGTCTCGGCGCCATTCGGGAGCTTCCCGCTGCTGTCGAAGCGATAGGGCGCATGATCGGACGAAAATACGCTGAGCGTCCCGCTGGCGAGACCCGCCCATACCGCTTCCCGCGATACGCCATCTCTCGGCGGCGGCGCGCAGCAGAACTTGGCGCCTTCCAGTCCGGGCAAATCCAGGTCTTCGCGGGACAGAACCAGGTATTGCGGGCAGGTTTCGGCATATACCGGCGCGCCCATTGTCTGCGCCGCATGAATGACCTGGACGGCCTCGATACCGCCGACATGCACGATGAGCAATGGCGCGCCAGCCAGCCGCGCCAATGACACGGCGCGATAAGTGGCTTCGGTTTCCGCGAGGGGATCGTGTGCCACCTCGTGATATTTAGGCGCGGTCAGGCCTCGTTCGAGCAGCCGGGCCGTCAGCCAGCGCACCATGTCGTTGCTTTCCGCGTGCACCATGACCAGTGCGCCGTGCTGGTTGGCCGAGGCGAAAACATCGAGTATCTGGGTGTCGTTCAGCCTGACCGCGTCATACGTCATGTACACCTTGAACGACGTTATGCCGCGGGATACGGCGATCGGTACTTCCCGGGTCAGAACGTCATCGGATGCGTCGGTCAGGATTGCATGGAACGCATAGTCGATCACCGCCTTGGGTGTGGCGCGAGCCGCGTAATCGTCGATGGCGGCAAGCAATGATTCGCCACGCCGCTGCATGGCAAAAGGAATCACGGTTGTCGTGCCGCCGAACGCGGCGGAAACCGTTCCGCTGTAGAAGTCGTCCGCTCCCATGATGCCCATGCCGGACATCTGCTCGATGTGACAGTGACTGTCTATGCCGCCGGGCAGAATCAGCTTTCCGCCGACATCGAAATCCTGCCGACCGGGACATAGGTCCGGGGCCAGCGCGACAATCTGTTCGCCACGAATTCCAATGTCGAGGCGATGCGTTCCATCGCCGGTGTGCACGAGACCACCGCGCAGCGTAAGGTCGAATTCAATCGTCATCAATGAATCCCTGGTCGTTGTCAGGCTGTTGAAATTCGCTGCGAGGTATGGCTCAAAGAACCTATTCAATAGTCCTGCTGGAAAATGCCGGATCGATATACCGGCTGAGCAATTCGGCCGCAGCCAGCAGCAGGCGATCCTGACCAAATCGCCCCACCAGTTGCAACCCGAACGGCATGCCGTTCGCGGACCGGCCAAATGGAATGACGATGGTCGGCAGATGCAAGAGGGTCCATAAAGCGCCCAGTCGTGGCGAGCCGGAATAGTCGAGGCCTTCTTCCGCGGAGCCTTCCGTCGCCGGGTAGATCAGCACGTCGTTGTCCTGGAACAGTTCATCGACCGAGTATCTGGCGCGCTCGACGGCGCTGCGCAGCTGCAGATAAAGGTCCTGGTCGATCTGTTCCGCGACCGCGAGGCGGTTGCGCAGAATGTCGCTCATCAGTTCGGCGTGGTTCTGGCGTTCATGCGCGAGTGAATGAGCCGCTTCATAGACGAAGATTTTTTCCTGTCCGGCAATCAGACTCTCCAGATCGGCGTCGAGGTTCAATTCGCGGACCGGCTGATTTGCCCGCATCAGAGCCTGCTGAAGTCGCGTCAGCGTATCGAAGAACGATTGCTCGACGCCGTTCCACTGTGATGATCTGCAAATGGCAAAGCGCGGTGTGCCGCATCGAACGATTTCCGAGTCGAAGTCGGGATCATTGAACGTGAGCAGATAGGCATCGCGAATCGTGCGGGTCAACAATCCAATCGTGTCCAGAGATTGACTCGTGGGTTTCAGGCCCGCACGGTTGAACAGGTCGAACGTGGGCTTGAACCCCACCACTCCACAATACGATGCCGGTCGGGCAATCGATCCGGTCGTTTGCGTACCCAGTGCGAAAGGCACCATGAAATCGGCGACTGCCGCAGCCGATCCGCTGGACGATCCCCCGGGAGTATGGGTGAGACGAAGCGGATTGCGCGTCATGGCGGGCTTGCGCGTCGCGAATTCGCTGGTGGCCGCTTTGCCGACGAGAATCCCGCCCATGCCCCGGAATTGCGACACGCATGCCGAATCGGCTTGCGGGCGATGTCCGGCATAGATTGGGGAACCGTATTCAGTCGGAAAGTCGGCGGTTTCGATGATGTCCTTTACAACGAACGGTATCCCATGCAGGTGAGGGCGATACACCTGCCTGTCCATCTTGCGTGCATCGTAAAGCGCCTTGTCCGGGTCGACGATGACAAGAGCCTGCACGACCGGGTTGCGATCCTGAATGCGCTCCAGGCACGACCGTACGAGTTGCTCGGAAGTGAGCGAGCCGGCCGCCAATTGCTGCGCGGCGGCGGAAACAGTGAGCAGATGAGCTTCGTGGATCAATTTTTTTGCCGGAAGTCAACTTGAGTGGCGGATTATAGGTAGGCCATAAATCTACGTCTAATTCTTAATTGACAGCCGATTGATTCGTATTAAGCTATCAATCGAGCCTCGCCGGATCAGCCGACTGGGGGGCGAAGAGGCCACCCCGCGGGCCACACCGCGCGTAAGTTCGTCTTCCTTCTACTCATCACCCATGTACGATCTGATTCATCTGAAGACATTTGTCGTGCTGGCGGAAGAGCTGCATTTCCGCCGGGCCGCCGAGCGCCTGCATATCACTCAGCCCCCGCTCAGCCAGCGGTTGAAGCAGCTCGAAGACTTTCTTGATGTACGCCTGCTGGAGCGCACGACGCGATCGGTCGAACTCACCAATGCGGGCAAGGTTTTTCTGGAAGGCGCACGCGAGGTGCTGAGGCGGCTCGAAACGCTCGACTTGCAGACGAAGCTCGCGTCGACAGGCAATGCGGGAAAACTGCGCATCGGCTTCGTTCCGAGCGCCGCCTATATCTTCCTGCCGATGGTGTTGCAAAAGTACAAGGCACTTCATCCGATGGTGGATATCCAGCTGGACGAAATGCCGTATCTGCGCATCCTCGATCAATTGAAGAATCAGAATATCGATGTCGCGTTGCTGCGAACCTCGACGCAGGAGAAAGCGGTGAGCAATATCGTCGCAATGAGGGAGCCGCTCATTGTCGCCATCCCGCGCAGCCATCGATTGGCGAAGAGCAAGGTGGTCCGCGTTACGGACCTGCATCAGGAGCCATTCATCGCGTTTTCCGGGCGCGACTCGCCTTATTTCTCCGAGAAGATTGGCAACATCCTGTTGCAGCACCGGGTGCAACCGAGGATCGTTCAATATTCGCTATTGCCGACCATTCTCTCTTTTGTGGAAGCGGGAATCGGACTCGCGATCGTGCCGGAATCGGTCAGTCGAATCGCGAATCCGAATGCCGTCTACAAGAAACTGCTTGGCTTGCAGGATCGCGATGCTGTGGATCTGACCGCGGCGTGGCGCAGAGATCATAAATCGATTCTGCTGGCTAACTTCATTGAGATTATTCGCGAGGTGAGTCTCGTCAGTCGTCGGCGAAAACCGGGGGGAAAGGAAGTGTTCTGAGTGAACGGAGTATGGGATTCCTGTTTTACGTCGTCGGTCTGACTACCACCGTCCCTACCGAACCTCGATATCGCCGCGTGCCCTATCCCGCGGGTTATCTGTCGTGCGACGCCTGCGCGGATCATAGTCGAACTCGAGGCGCGCAGGCGTTGACTGCAATCTTGAAACCAAAACCATCCACGGCCCATTCCATACGTCGCGATTGATTGGTAGTTTGACTGGTTCAATTAATTTTACGCGAATGAACAAAGTTTTCGTCGTTCTGAAATACGAAACCTATAACGGCATGCCGTATTACATTCTTACCGCCTACGTCGAATGAGAGAGAAATGAGTTCTTCAGAGCGCTATCCAGAAATGGACCACATTTTTAGTGTGTATTTCGGCCAGGACTTCGACCTGTTTGGAGAAACTGTTCCGGAAATTGTCGTGTGTTATAAGAAAGACAGTCCTTACCACTATAAAGAATTGAATCGCGAAATAGACTCGTTCAGGAGCGAACACCCGAACGACCTGGAGGCAGCATTCAATCAGTCGTTCAGGGATGGGTTTCGTCCCGAAGGGGCGGGCTACACGATTGTCTCTTTTCTTGATGAGATACAGCAGATCCTGAGCGAGTAGTTGGATCCGACCGTCGACACCTTTCGCAATGAAATATGAGGCGCACGACGGGATGCCGTACCACAATCAACGCTTCGAGCAATCATCCTGCCTGGAACTCAATCATTTCTTCGACGCCTATCTAAACCAGGACTATGAACTTTCCGGGGAGGCAGTCGAAGAAATAGTCGAGTGCTATAAACAGGGAACACCTGCTGAAGCACATAGACGGATGGTATCCGAGATAGAGCGTTTCATCAGCGAACATCCGGATCTGGACGAGGCATTGAGCGACGCCTACGGCAATGATTTTTCGCCGGAATTATGGGGCTACACGACCGCCTCTTTCCTTGAGGAATTGAAGCGGCTTCTGAGCGAGTAACCGCACCTACCACGCCGGGCCCAACATCGGTTTGCCGATACCCGGCGGCCCACCATCAGCACACTACCATTCAAAACTCACCCCGATACGCAAACAACCCCGGCAGTCCCCCGCTCATCACAAATAGAACCTTCTGCCCCGCAGCATACTTCCCACTCGTCACTCCTTCCACCAGTCCCGCGAACGCCTTCCCGCTATATACGGGGTCGAGCAGAAGACCTTCCGTCGACGCCAGCAAACGAACGGCAGCACGCATGCCATCCGTGGGGATGCCGTACCCCTGCCCGAGTTGCGCTTCATCGATCGAAACGTCGCTCTGGTTCACGCGCAGATTGGGATCGATAAGCTGAAGCGTTTGATTCGCTTTATCGAGCGTCGTGGCGTGCGCGTGAGCGGCATCGCCATAGACCGTGAATCCGGTAATACGCGACGGGTCCAGGCCGAGTGCGACAAAACCCGCAATCAGTCCTGCATGCATGCCGCCGCTTCCATTGGGTATCACGATGCGATCGAAAGACAACTCCGCCGCGCGCGATTGATCCACGATCTCAGCCGCGCAATCCGCATAGCCGAGACAACCGACGGGACTCGATCCACCCAGTGGACACACATAGACATTGCGGCCTTGCGCGCGCAATGCGTTCGCACGTTGTTCGGCGAATTGCAGCGCATTTGCCGAGCCGGGCAGATCATGCACGTGCGCGCCGAATAGCGAATCGAGCAGGACGTTGCCGTTCTCCATGTAGTCGTGATCGGATCGCGGCACGGTGCGCGTCAGCACCAGTTCGCATTGGAGTCCGACGCGCGCTGCTGCCGCCGCCGTGAGTCGTGCGTGATTCGACTGGCGGGCGCCGACGGTCATGATGGTATCCGCGCCGACGGCCAGGGCTTCTCCAATCAGGAATTCGAGCTTCCTTAATTTGTTGCCACCGCCGCCGAGACCGGTCAGGTCTTCTCTTTTGACGTAGATGTTCGCGCCGCCAAGATGGGCGCTCAGGCGCGGGAGATGCTGGATCGGCGTCGGACCTTCGAGAAGCTCGCGGCGTGGGAATCGCGAAAGATCGAGCCTGGCGAGTCCGGTGAGGGGAGTGGAGTTCATGGTCTTTCAGAAATCGTTCGATTGAGCGGCATGTTGAGCCACGCGATCGGCGCGCCGCGTGGCCCGTTACCCGAACCTTAATGCACGAGAGCTCGTATCGCGGCTAGCAGTCTTTCGATCTCCGTATCGGTGGTCAGATAGCTGACGGATGCGCGCGCGACCTGCTGAAGCCCTCTGTGTGTCATATCCAGCGGCGTGTAACTCACGCCGTTACTGCTGATCGCAATGCCTTGCGCGGCGAGCGAACTCCGTACCGATGCCGCATCGAGACCCGCGACGTTAAACGACACGAGACCAGATAGTTCGGTGCCCTGATCGAGTACCGACACGCCAGGAATATCCGCGAGTTGCAGGCGCAATCGTTGAGCGATCTGATCGATCTGTGCGCGAATGGTATCGATGCCGATTTCGAGCGCTTCGTGTAGCGCATTCGCCAATCCGCAGTGTAGAGCGAACGCCGTTTCCGACAATTCGAAGCGTGCCGCGTCGTCTCGCAGCACGGGTTCGCCGTGGGCATCGAGCGGTGCCGAATGTATGTCGACGAATGCAGGCATCAGGCGCGAGAGAAAATCCTGCCTCACATACAGCAGTCCTGTACCTCTTGGACCGCGCAAGGCTTTACGGCCTGCACCGGCCAGCATATCGCAGCCCAGTTCAGCCACGTCGACGGGAACCTGCCCCACGGCCTGCGCCGCGTCGATGAGGTAGGGAATGCCGTGGCGTCGCGCGACCCGGCCGATCGCCGCGGCCGGGTTGATGAGTCCGCCGTTCGCGGGCAGCCAGGTCAGTGCGATCAGGCGCACTCTGTCATCGAGCATGGCTTCGAGCGCGTGAGGATCGACCATGCCGCTCGAATCGGACGGAATCGTTTCGACCGAGGCGCCGGCTCGTTGCGCGGCGTAGTGCATCGAGGCGAGATTGCCGCCCCATTCGTGCCGCCCGACGAGAATGCGCTGCCCCGGTTGCCACGGCCCCAATGCGGCGAACGCAATACCCCAGCTAGCGGACCCGCCCGTGGTCAGCGCGATTTCATTAGGCTGTGCGTTGAACAGTTGCGCCGCGAGCGCGCGTGCTCGCGCGGACTGTTCTCTGCCTGTCGCGCCGGCTTCCATCGGCCCGGCCGTGGCTTCGCGCATCAGGTGCGCGTGAATGGCTTCCAGTGTGGCAGCCGACGGCAACGATGCGCCGGCGTGATTGAAGTGTGTCGTGGTGGACGCGCCGGGAGTGCGGGCACGCAGCGCATCTATTGCGGCAGACGAGAGCAGAGAGGACATGGCGGTTTCGATCGGGTGAGTTGAGTTCGCGCTTCCTGCAAAGTGCCGAGGATAGCCCGAAACCCGCCCTCTCCGCTAATTCCATTAACCCTTCCAGGCCTCTCCATCCGGAAACGCGTGCTTTTCGAGCGACTCCGCGAATATCTCGATGCTATAGCCCGGCTTTTGCGGCGGCATATAGCGGCCATTGCGAATGACGACCGGATCGACGAAATGCTCGTGCAGATGATCGACGTATTCGAGTACCCGGTTTTCGAGCGAACCCGACACGCAGATATAGTCGAACAGCGAAATATGCTGCACGTACTCGCACAATCCGACGCCGCCCGCATGCGGGCACACCGGCACGCCGAACTTCGCGGCCATCAGCAGCACGACGATGACTTCGTTGAGTCCGCCGAGCCGGCAGCTATCGACCTGGCAGAAGTCGATGGCTTGCGCCTGCAGCAATTGCTTGAACATCACGCGGTTGTGGCAATGCTCGCCGGTAGCGACGCCGATCGAGCCGAGCCGCTTGCGAATCGCCGCATGGCCGAGAATGTCGTCGGGACTCGTGGGTTCCTCGATCCACCACGGGTCGAATTCCGCGAGGCGCCGCATGTTCGCGACCGCTTCGTCGACGTCCCATACCTGATTCGCGTCCATCATCAGCTTCAGGTTCTCGCCGATTTCCTCGCGCAGAATGCGCGCGCGCCGGACGTCCTCGTCGAGATCGCCGCCCACCTTCTGCTTGAAATGCGTCCAGCCCTGCGCGACGCCTTCGCGCGCAAGGCGGCGAATCTTCTCGTCGTCGTAACCGAGCCAGCCGGCCGAGGTCGTATAGGCCGGGTAGCCGTGCGCGACCATTTCTTTTTCGCGCTCGCCTTTGGTTTTCGCGTGACGGTGCAGCATGGCGAGTGCTTCATAAGGCGTGATCGCATCCGTCACGTAGCGAAAGTCGAGACAGCGCACGAGTTCTTCGGGACTCATGTCGACGAGCAGTTTCCATACGGGCTTGCCGACCGATTTCGCCCACAGGTCCCACACCGCATTGACGACTGCCGCGGTCGCCAGATGAATCGCGCCTTTATCGGGGCCGATCCAGCGCAATTGGCTATCCGACGTCAACGCGCGCCAGAAAGCCCCCATATTCGCGGCGATATCTTCGAGCTTTTTGCCGGCGATGAGCGGCGTCAGCGCATTGACGGCCGTCACGCAGATCTCGTTGCCGCGCCCGATCGTAAACGTGAGGCCATGACCCGTGAGACCGGGCGAGTCGGTTTCGAGCGTGACGTAGGTGGCGGAATAGTCCGGCGCGGAATTCATCGCATCGGAGCCGTCGAGAGAGCGTGAAGTGGGAAAGCGAATGTCCCGAACGGACAGTCTTGTGATCGTGGTCATCTGAGTACTCTCCGGGAGCGATGGCTAGCGGTTTTCGCCTGCGGGGCAGGCGGGTCGGCTTTTTGCGCACGCGGCGCACGCACTACTCGTACGCGTATCGAGGCAGGGCGACCACTATTTGGACCATGGCGGACCCAGGCATTTGTACGCGTTGACAACACTGCATTCGCTTCCTAGCATGCTAGCATGTCTTCTCGAAATCAAGAGCGTCGTGAGTTCTTCAGCCGATCCAGAGACTGTCGCCAGCAATCCGTATGTCGCACTGCAAAAGATCAGGGGCGGCGAGCGCGGCAGCTTGACCGACGCGGTCGAAGCGGCGTTGCGGGAAGCGATTCTGACGCTGGCGCTGGAACCCGGCATGATGATCGACAAGATCGCGGTCTGCGAGCGGATGGGCGTGTCGCGCTTTCCCGTTTCTTCCGCGTTGGCGAGGCTGGCGCATGCAGGCCTCGTCGAGGTGTTGCCGCAGCGCGGCACGCGCGTCAAACCGATCGCGCTCGATGACATTCGCCAGCATCTGTTTATCCGCAGCGCACTGGAAGTCGAAACGGTGCGCGGCGTTGCGTCGATGCGCGATCGGGCCACGCTCGATGCGCTGGCAAGCAATCTCGACAGGCAGCGCAGTGTGGCCGGCAGCGGCGAACGTCTTGCGTTTCACGAGCTGGATCTGGCTTTCCATGAAATCCTGCTCGACGCGGTGAAGCTGCCGCGAGTGAAGGAAATCGTCGCGGTGTCGCGCAATGCGCTGGATCGCGCGCGGCAATTGCTGGCGAGTCCCGAGCGGCTCATGCATACGCTCGAAGAGCACGAAAAGATTTTCGAGGCTATCGGCGCCGGCAATGGCGATGCGGCTGCGAAAGCGATGCACGATCATCTCGACCAGGTGGTCGCCGAGTTGCACCGGTCCGCGAAAGCAAGGCCGGATCTTTTCGAGCCGTAATGAAAGCCGCCTTGAACGCGGTCATCAAAGTGCTGGTGATACAGGTAGCCGTCGGCGAGTCCGCACCATGAACCCACTCATTTCAGTCAACAAGCTGTGCAAGAGCTTTCCTGGCGTCAGAGCGCTTCATGACGTTCGCTTCGAACTCATGGCCGGCGAGGTTCATGCATTGATGGGCGAGAACGGCGCGGGCAAATCGACGTTGATGAAAATTCTCGCTGGCGTCTACACGCGCGATTCGGGCGAAATTCTCTACGACGGCAAGCCGGTCGATTTTCAGGGTCCGCGCGACGCGCAGGCGGTCGGCATCGGCATCATTCATCAGGAACTGCAACTGATGAATCATCTGAGCGTCGCGCAGAACATCTTTATTGGCCGCGAGCCGCGCACGCACCTGGGGCTCTTTCTCGACGAAGACAAACTCAATGCACAGGCTCGCGAGATTCTCGCGCGCATGCATGTCAATCTCGATCCGCGCACGATGGTCGGCTCGCTCACGGTGGCGAGCCAGCAGATGGTCGAGATCGCGAAGGCACTGTCTTTCGACTCGCGCGTGCTGATCATGGACGAACCCACGTCCGCGCTCAACGACGCCGAGATTGCGGAACTGTTCCGCATCATTCGGCAATTGAAGGAGCGCGGAGTCTGCATCGTCTATATCTCACACAAGATGGACGAGCTGAAACAGATCACCGACCGTGTGACCGTGATGCGCGACGGCGAATACGTCGCGACCGTACCGACCGAAGGCACGAGCGTCGAAACGATCATCGGCATGATGGTCGGCAGAACGCTCGCCGAGATGCCGCCGGTCGAAAGCGCTTTGGTGCGCGGCGAGGTCGCGCTCGAAGTGAGAAATCTCGTTGCGGGGCCGCTCGTGCGCGACGTGAGTTTCGCGTTGCGCCAGGGCGAAATACTCGGCTTTGCCGGCTTGATGGGCGCGGGCCGTACCGAAGTGGCGCGCGCGGTGTTCGGTGCCGATCCGGTCGAGTCCGGCGAAATTCTCGTGAAAGGCGTGAAAGCGTCGATCAGAAAGCCGAGCGATGCGGTGAAGCGCGGCATCGGCTATTTGTCGGAAGACCGCAAGCGCTTCGGTCTCGCGACTGGCATGGACGTCGAATCGAACATCGTGATGTCCGATCTCGGCAAGTTCCTGTCGTTCAATATGTTTCTGCGCCGTGCGCAGATACGCAAACGCGCCCAGCACTTCATCAAGCTGCTCGCGATTCGCACGCCATCGGCCACACAGCAGGTACGGCTTCTCTCGGGCGGCAATCAGCAGAAGATCGTGATTGCGAAATGGCTCGAACGCGATTGCGACGTGCTGTTCTTCGACGAACCGACGCGCGGCATCGACGTCGGCGCGAAAAGCGAAATCTACAAGCTGCTGCGCTCGCTTGCCGCACAAGGCAAGGCGATCGTGATGATTTCCTCGGAATTGCCCGAAGTGCTGCGCATGAGCGACCGCATCGTCGTGATGTGCGAAGGCCGCATTACCGGCGAACTCTCCGCCAGCGAAGCGACGCAGGAGCGCATCATGCATCTCGCGACGCAGCGCGAAACCCTGAAAGCGGCACCAGCCTGAAGAGGTCCACGACATGACATTGCGAACGGATACCGCGGCGCTCGACGGTGAAGGCCGGTCTTCCGGCCTGCGGGCCCGCATCTTCGCGCCCACCGCGTTGCAGAAACTGCTCGCGTTCGCGAGCCTGATTCTGCTGCTGGTTTTTTTCAGCTTCGCGTCGCCCGCTTTCATGCAGATGGACAACATCCTCGGCATTCTGCAGGCGACCGCGGTGAACGGCGTGCTCGCGATTGCCGCGACGTTCGTCATCATCACGGGCGGCATCGATCTTTCGGTCGGCACGTTAATGACGTTTACCGCCGTGATTTGCGGCGTGTTTCTCACCAATTGGCATTTGCCGATGTGGATCGGCGTACTCGCTGCCATCGTCACGGGCGCAATTTGCGGCACGGTATCGGGCACGCTGACCGCGAAGATGAAGATTCCGCCGTTCATTGCGACGCTCGGCATGATGATGCTGCTGAAAGGACTTTCGCTCGTCGTCTCCGCCGACAAACCGATCTATTTCACCGACACCGAGAACTTCTACCGTATTTCGCAGGATTCGCTGATCGGCTATGTGCTGCCGAGCGTGCCGATTCCGAATGCGGTGCTGATCCTGTTCTTCCTCGCGATTGCAAGTTCGATCGTGCTCAATCGCACGGCACTCGGCCGCTACACGTTCGCACTCGGCAGCAACGAAGAAGCGGTACGGCTTTCGGGCGTCAACGTCGATCGCTGGAAGATCGCGATCTATGGCGTGGGCGGCGCGATTTGCGGCATTGCGGGGCTGCTGATTGCGTCGCGTCTGAATTCCGCGCAACCGGCACTTGGCCAGGGCTACGAGCTCGATGCGATCGCCGCGGTCGTGATCGGCGGAACGTCGCTGAGCGGCGGCTCGGGCACGATTCTCGGCACGATCATCGGCGCTTTCATCATGAGCGTGCTGACCAACGGCTTGCGCATCATGTCGGTCGCGCAGGAATGGCAGATCGTCGTGACGGGTCTCATCATCATTCTCGCGGTCTATGCGGACATCCTGCGGCGCAGCAGGAGAAGCTGAACCCGCCGATAGAGGAAACACAGCAAACGCAAACACAACAAACGCAAACGTAGCAAACACAGGAATCGCAGGAGCAAGAGAGAGGGGAGCACGTGGAGGCTCCCTCAACGGCTGCAGGTTGATAGCCCATCCTTAGGAGGAGGCCCCATGTTGAAGAGAAGACTCATCGGTATTGTGGTCGGTGTCGGCGCGCTCGTCGGTGGAAGTGCTCTCGCGTATGCGGACGAGCCTTATATTCCGCTCATTTCGAAGGGCTTCCAGCATCAGTTCTGGCAGGCCGTGAAAGCAGGCGCCGAACAGTCCGCGAAAGCGAACAACGTCAGGATGACGTTCGAGGGACCGGAAACGGAGGCGATGGTCGACAAGCAGATCGACATGCTCTCGGCCGCGCTCGCGAAGAAGCCGCAGGCGCTCGGCATCGCGGCGCTCGACAGCAAGGCCGCGATTCCGCTGCTCAAACGCGCGCAGAACGACAAGATTCCGGTCATCGCATTCGACTCCGGTGTCGACAGCGATATTCCGCTCACCACGTGCGCGACCGACAACATCGCTGCCGCCGCGCTCGCTGCCGACAAGATGGCCGCGCTGATCGGCGACGCGGGAGAGGTCGGCGTGATCGTGCATGACCAGACGAGTCGTACCGGGGTCGACCGGCGCGACGGTTTCCTCAACCAGATCAAGTCGAAGCATCCGAACATCAAGATCGTCTCCGTGCAATACGGTGCCGGCGATCACCTGAAGTCGGCGGAAATCGCCAAGGCGATGATTCAGGCCAACCCGAACCTGAAAGGCATTTTCGGAGCCAATGAAGGCTCGGCGGAAGGTGCCGCGATCGGCGTCAAGGAATCGGGCAAGAAGCTCGTGCTGATCGGCTTCGACTCCGGCAAGGAGCAGAAGGACAACATCATGTCGGGCCTGATGGCGGGCGCGATTACGCAGAACCCGGTCGGCATCGGCAAATGCGTGGTCGATTCGGCGGTCAAGGCGCTGCATGGCGAAAAGCTGCCGAAGAAGATCGACACGGGTTTCTACTGGTATGACAAGACCAATATGAACGATCCGAAGATTGCGGCAGTGCTTTACGACTGAGTTGCGCCGGCACGGCAATCGACGTGCGATCGTCAAAGAGGAAGAGCGATGCTCTTCCTCTTTTTTATTGGGTATTCGTCATGTCTGTTATTCGCAACGCCTGGAGTGCCTCGCGCATGGTGCATTGCGTGACGCCAAACGTTTGCGAGGATGTTCGAATTCTCCGTTGAACCGTTGTGCACGTGCTCGTCATTTGTGCAGCGCTTTCAATCGGTGTGTGGGCCAGTCATTTCCCGCCATTTGCGGAATTAATCTGATATTTTACGTTTGTGCAACCATTGCACGTCCGTGTGGCCCCACTAACCGATAGATGCGCAGGTCATGGCTTTTACCGAACCAAGGTCTCCATTTTTCAGGTGGGTCGTCTCTTGCGCTCAGAACCTGAGCCCGGAGAACCGGCAGGTTTTACTTGCTAATCTGTTTACGCGAACCGCTTCGATCGTCTTCGCGTCGATCTGCGAAATCAGCGTTTGCGCCACCGCGTACTATCTTTATCCGATTCCTCTCTACGCCGTCTGGGGCATTGCCGTCGTCGCATTGCTGGGCGCGCGGCTCGTGCTGATCTGGCTGTGCCGCACGCGTTCCGCGCAAGGTCTGCCCACGCCGACTTCCGCGTTTCTGTTGGCGAGTCTGCTGTGGAGCATGCTATTCGGCATCGGTACATTACTGTGCAATATCAGCGGGAATCCCACGCTGTTTCTGCTCGGCAACGTGTGCGCGGTTGGGGTGATCGGTGGCCTGGCCGGACGCAATGCGGGTACGCCGCGCCTCGCGCTATTGCAGATCGTTTTCATTCTCGGTTTCCTGAGCGTGGGCGCGGCACTCTCGCCGGGCAGCGGCAAGCTCGTGCTGCTGTTTCAGGCGCCGTTTTGCGCGGCCGGCTTTTTCACGGTGGCGTTGCGCAGCAATCGCGATACCGTGGCGTTGCTGCTCGCGCGCGAAAACAGTCATCGTCTTGCGCGGCAGGACAGCCTCACCGGTTTGCCGAATCGCGCGCGTCTCAGCGAACTGCTGCTCGAGCGCACCAGCAAGGGCTCGCCCGAGGACCAGGCATTCGCGGTGCTGCTGATCGATCTGGACGGCTTCAAGGCGATCAACGACAGTCTCGGCCACGCGGCGGGCGACCAGATTCTTCAGGAAGCGGCGAGGCGTCTGCGCGAGCTGCTGCCGGGCGGCGATCAGGTGGGCCGTCTCGCGGGCGACGAGTTCGTGGCGATTGCGGACGGCGCTGCACAGATTCGCGACGTAAAGGTGCTTGCCGATCGCATCGTCAGAACGCTCGCGCGGCCGTTCGCGTTGAGCGATGCGCTCGTGCATATCGGCGCGAGCGTCGGCATTGCGCTTTATCCGCAGCATGCACAGACGGGTCCGCAATTGCTGATTTGCGCCGATCGCGCGTTGTATGCGGTCAAGCGCAGCGGCAAGAGCTCGTTCACGATCTTCGACAGGGAGAAGCATGTCTCCGACGAAAGCCTGAGCCTCTTGCGCAGCGATCTCGAAGGCGCGTTGAAATCGTTCAGCGGTTTGCGCATCGAGTATCAGCCGATCGTCGACCTGAGTAGCGGCGCGGTGTCGGGCCGCGAGGCGCTGATTCGCTGGACGCATCCGACGCGCGGCGAGCTGTCGCCGTCCGCGTTCATTCCGACCGCCGAACGCACCGGGCTGATTCTCGCGCTAGGCGAATGGGTGCTACTGCAATCGTGCATGGAAGCGGCGAGGTGGTGCGACCAGGTGATCGTCGCGGTTAACGTGTCGCCGGTGCAGTTGCGCGAGGAATCGTTCGCGTCGAAGGTATTGGCGATACTTCGCAAGACGAAGCTGCCGGCCACGCGGCTCAATCTCGAGGTGACCGAAACCGCGCTATTGAACGATGATGCGGTCACTCGCCGCAACATCGCGAGGCTGCGCTCGCTCGGCATCGGACTCGCGCTCGACGATTTCGGCACCGGCTTCTCGACGATGTCGACGCTCGTGCGCTTCTCGTTCGACAAGCTGAAGATCGACAGTTCGTTCGTCAAGGAGTCGGTGCACGGGCGCGAATCGGCGGCCGTGGTGCGCGGCATCGTTGCACTGGCGCGTGAAATAGGCATGTCGACCACGGCCGAAGGCATCGAAACCGAGGAGCAACTGAACTTCGTGCGCGTATGCGGATGCACGCACGCGCAGGGCTATCTGCTCGGCAGGCCGGTGCGTGGCGATGCAATCGAGCAGAGCGAGTTGGCGCTCGAAGCACCCGATGTTGCGCCTGCTACGGCACCTGCTACCGCGCCTGTTACTGACAAGACAGAAAACGCCGGCTTCTGAAAGCCGCCAGCGGAAATCGACATGTCTTCTCCATTGCAATTCCAGCTCAGAATTACCGCGTCGCGCGAATGGGCAGAGGCGTTGCGCGCCGATCCGTCCAGCGCATCGTGGCCGGCGCTGCGTGACGTTCTGCGCACGCACAACGCGACGCTGAAGTGCCAGTTCGATGCATTCGCCGACTACGTGAGCGAAGCGGAAAGAATCGGCATCGAGCACTATCCGCTTTATCAATGGACCCGGCAGACGATAGAGAACCCCGAGAAAAAAGCGAAGTATCTGCAATCGTTCACGCTGTATGTCAACGGCGAGGAAGTCTACGACCAGGCTGTGACAGACGCGCTCGAAGGCGAGTTGTCGAAGCTCGTCGACGGGAGCCGCATCGTGCGCGTTTCGCGCTTCGACACGAATCCTGCGAACAATCCGCAGCCGCCCTCAAGCTGACGATTGTGTTACATCGGTACAGTCCCGTCACCGTCAAGCCGCTTAACATTTGACGACAGCACGCGAGCTTCGTGAGACGATGCAGTTTCACCAACTTTTGTGGGAGCGCGACATGGGACTTCTGGACGAAGTAGGCAAGATTGCAGGTGCGGTTGCCGCCGTCGAAGCAGCGGAGAAAGTCGATCCGGAAGCGGGTCTGCTGACGAAAGGCATTGCCGCTGTCGCTGGTTTTGAAGGCGCCGGCAAGCTGGAATCGCTGGTCGAGAAGAAAGAAGACGAGAAGCAGGACGACGCCAGCAACGCTCAGGCTTCCGACGATACGAGTTCGCAGACCTGAGCGAATTCACGGTTGCCGGCTGCATGCAGGTCGTCTGGTTGCATCGTGCGCCGGCAACCCCACGCTGATTAAGCTAGTCTGATTTAACGGTCGCCCGGCCGTTACGAATTTTTCAGAACGCCTTCATTGATATCGAAACGAACTTTCGTTTCGCAATCCGATTCTTCCATTCCTTCGTTTTTTCCGGTCCGATGTTTTCATCGGGCTGTCATCGCTACGCCGCTACGATGGTTCGTCACATGCGTCCGCGCTCGCACCGCGGTGCGTTGTTTTGCGCTGGCATTCTTCCACCACCTCACAACAACACCGGACATGTCGAACAAGAAAATCGTCAAGGCAGCGCCCGCCGACGAGCAGGGCGCATCGATCGTTTCGCGTCGAGGATTCCTGAAGTTCGCCGGCGCATCGAGTCTCGCAACCGCTGCGGGCGCGCTTTCGTCGGCGGCGCGCGGCGCAAACGGTACCGCACCCGACGGCACACCCGAGCAGGTGCATCTGACCTGGGGCAACGACCCGACGAGCGAAGTCACGGTGTCGTGGTCGTCGCTCGCGGCCGCAAGCAATCCGCAGGTGCGCCTGAGCGGGCTGAACGGCGCGGACCGGCAACGGCACACCGTGCATGCGGTGCAGAGCACCTATACCGACGGCATCAACGGCGAGGTCGTCTTCAGCTATCACGCCCGCCTGCGCGATCTGAAGGCCGATACGAATTACCAGTACGAAGTGACGGCCGACAACGACAGCAATGCGTCGCAGCCCTTTAGCGCGAGTTTCCGCACCGCGCCGCATGGCCGCACGCCGTTTCGCTGGACCAGTTACGGCGATCTCGCGACGCCGAATACGAACTGGGTATTGTCGTCGCCGCAAAGCCGCTTCGCGGTGCAGGCCGTCGAGCGCTTTCAGCCGCTGTTTCACCTGCTCAACGGCGACCTCTGCTACGCGAACCTGAATCCGATGCAGCAGCCCGAGGTGTGGCGCGACTTCGGCAACAATGCACAGACGTCCGCGTCGAACCGGCCGTGGATGCCGTGCCCCGGCAATCACGAACTCGAATTCAACAACGGCGAGCAGGGGCTGGCGTCGTATCTGTCGCGCTATACGCTGCCCGACAATCACACGCGTTTTCAGGGCCGCTGGTACAGCTTTCGCGTCGGCGCGGTGCTGTTCGTTTCGCTCGACGCGGACGACGTCATCTATCAGGATGGCGCGGCATTCGTTGCGGGGCCCACGCCGCTGACGCCGGTGGCGAGCACCGGCAATCCGCCGATTCCGGCCGGCACCTCGCTCTACGTGCGCGGCTATAGCAACGGCGAGCAGACACGCTGGCTCGAAAACGTCTTGCAGCGCGCCGCACATGACGGCGACATCGACTGGATCGTCGTGCAGATGCATCAGGACGCGCTCAGTTCGTCGAAGACCGGCAACGGCTCGGACAAGGGCATTCGCGAAGCGTGGCTACCGCTCTTCGATCGCTATGGCGTGGACCTCGTGCTGTGCGGCCACGATCACGACTACGAGCGCAGTTATCCGGTGCGCGGTTGCAATCACCACAAGGGCACCGACATCGCGACGGGCCGGCCGGTCGATACGTTGCAGCCGAAGCCGGTCATGTCGGCGGTTTCGCATGGCGAGTCGACGTTCGATACGAGCCACGGCACGATTCACCTGATTCTCGGCGGTGGCGGCACGAGCGCGCCGCTCGACGTGTATGGCGTCGATGCCGGCACGGGTCTGCCGCAAGCGCGCATTTTCACGAAGCCGAATCGCCCGGCTCCGTCGACGACGACAACGGGCGCGTTCGTGCGCGCCAACGCGGATGCGGTCGAAGACGCGATCTGGTCCGCGCAGCGCGACACCGGCACCGGCTACGGTATCGCGGTGTTCGATTACGATCCGGGCGAGCATGGCGGGGAGACCACGATTACGATGAACTACTACCATGCGCCCGGCGCGGATCAAACGCCGACCGCCGACTACGAACTGTTCGAAACGATCGAGCTGAAGAAGAAACGGCACAAATAAGAAAGCGCATATCGTTCGGTAATCCGTAGCAATCCCGCAGCAGCAAGGGCCGCTTATTTCGAGCGGCCCTTGTTTTTTCGCGTTCAGCGCATGCCCTGCAAAAACGCGAATTCATTTTGTTACACGTCTTACTGGCGCTCGGCTCTGTGGTTACAAAAGCCTTTCGAATGCGCCGTTATACTCGGCACCGTCTCATCAAAACAAAAGACCTGCTATGTCGAAGAGAATCATCCAGATGGTTGCCGTGGCCGCCTTGAGCGCCGCAGCGTCGTTGCCGGTCATGGCCGGCGATATGAACAACATGCTCGGCGGCGCGCTGGGCGGTGTGGCCGGTGCCGCACTTGGCGGCGCAGTGGGCGGCAGCACGGGCGCGGTGATCGGTGGCGCGGTCGGCGGCGGTGCCGGTGGCGCCGTAACGTCGAATCGCCGCGAGCGCACGGGCGCGATTATCGGCGGCGCGCTGGGCGGCGGTGCGGGCACCGCGGCCGGCAACGCAATGGGCGGCCGCGGCGGTGGACTGATCGGCGCGGCGGTCGGTGGCGGTGCAGGTTCGGCGCTCGGTGGCAATATCTCGCGCTCGAACTCCTACGAGCGCGATTATTCGCGCGGCTACCATTCGGGCAAGCGTCATCACAAGCGCCGCCGTTACGACTGATACGCTGGCCTCGCGTTTTCGCGCGGCAGGTCCCGCCTCGCGACGCATGCTTCCGGCCCGGCGAAATCGGCAAGGTGCTGAATCGCCGGGCGGCGCTGCATGACGTTGCGATAAAAACCTCGCAACGTCATTCAGCGCCCTTCAGCTTCCATCACGCATGCAAGATCAGCTTCTGAATCCGCCAGTTCAATAGCTCCGCGACGAATAGCGTGTTCTCGGCGGGACACGCCATCTGATGAATCCAGCCGAACTGCTTCGGCTGCTTGCCCGATTGGCCGAGCACGCCGAGTACCTTGCCGTCGAGCGTCAACTTGTAGATGCGGCCGGGAAACGCATCGGCGCTATAGAGTACCTGGTGAGGCCCCGGCGAGATGCAGATGGCCCACGGCGAGCCCGGTGCGAACGTGCCCGCGGCGATGTCGGCTTCGCTCGGCATGTTGCCGATCGCGGGGCGCGCATCCGGCGGCACCGGCACGTCGATCGTGAACTGGCGCAGGAACGTGCCTTCGGTATCGAACACCTGGATGCGCCGGTTGCTGCGATCGGCCACATAGACGTGGTCGTTCGCGTCGACGGCAATGCTGTGCGGAGTATGGAATTGCCCCGGACCCGTGCCGCGATCACCCCACGACTTGAGCCAGTTGCCGTCGCGATCGACCTTGGCGACGCGCGAGTTGATATAGCCGTCGCTGATATAGGTGTTGCCCGCTTTGTCCCACGCGACGTCGGTCACCTGGCGAAAGCGTCCGGGCTCGGCCGGCAGCGGCGGATTCGGATGCTTGAGCGGCGCGGTATCTTCGTCCGACGCTTCCTGCTTGCGGCCGAATACCATGGCGACGCGTCCGTCCGGCGTGAACTTGATCACCATGTCGGAGCCCTTGTCCGTTACCCAGATGTTGTCGTGCCGGTCGACCTTGACCGAATGCGCGAACGACCACGCATAGAGGTGGTGGCCGATCTCGCGCACGAAGCGTCCGTCGGGCGCGAATTCGAGCAGTTGAGCCGCGGCCGCGCCATAGGCGGGGCCCGTGCTGTTGCCGCGCGACAGCACGAAGATGTGCCCGCGCGAATTGAGCGCGACGCCCGAGCATTCGCCGAAATACATGTCGGCCGGCAGGCGCACGGGATTGGCAATCGAGTCGTAGGCGATAGAAGGAACGGTTGGTGTGTCCGCGAATACCGGGGGTATGGCGAGCCCCGCGGCACTGCCGGCAATCAGGCTCATGAAAGTCCTGCGGCTCATTGCCCGATGCTCCGCGCTGCCGCAGCATGGACAGAACATGCCATATTGCTCGCTCATTCATCGTCTCCTTGATTGTCCGTTCGACCTGGGCCGACTCACACCCGAAGTGTGCAAAGGCAATCGTAGTGCACAAAACGCTTAATAGCTAAGGCGTCTTGCGTGGCATGAGGAGAGGGCTTGGGTTGCGAGCGTTCATGTGCGACGACGTCATGGCTTCGCGACGGCTCTTTGCTACTATGTAGCACCGCGACTGCTTTGAACCATCACACAAGGAGATTCGAATGAGCAAGGGTTATTGGGTGTCGTCGTACCGCAAAACGAACGACCCGCAGAAACTGGCCGCCTACGCGCAATTGGCCCCGGCCGCGGTGGCCGCGGCAGGCGGCAAATTCCTCGTGCGCGGGGCGGCGGACGAGGCGCGCGAGCAGGGCCTCACGGAGCGCACGGTCGTGATCGAATTCCCGACGTACGAGCAGGCCGTCGCCGCTTACGACAGCGAGGCGTACAAGAAGGCGCTGGCCGCACTGGGCGATGGCGTCGAGCGCGATCTGCGCATCGTGCGCGGCGTCGACTGACGCGCAGCGCGCAAGCCAGACGAATCAGCCGCACGTGTTGCCTGCGCCGCAACATGTGCGGCAGCGCGAGGTCTGCCTCGTCGCTACCCCATCAGCGCTACTTCACCGCGCCCAGCGCCAGCCCCTTCACGAGATACCGCTGCAACCACGCGAACACGACCGACACCGGCAAGGTCGCGCACAAGGTTGCGGCCATCACGAGATGCCATTCGACGACGTATTTGCCCGCGACCATATCGGTCACCTGCACGGTCAGCGTCTTGTTCTCCGGTGAGCGGATCAGCGTATAGACCACCGCGAACTCGTTCCATGCATTGATGAACGTGAAGATCGCGGTCACGACGATGGCCGGCACCGCCAGCGGCAGAAACACCTTGAATACCGCGCGGGTGCGGCTGCAGCCTTCGAGCCATGCCGATTCTTCCAGGTCCTGCGGCACGGTCTGAAAGTACGACGACAGCATCCACACCGCGAACGCGATATTGAACGCCGCATACGACACGATCACGCCGATCTTCGAATCGACCAGATTGCCGTCGCCCCACGGAATCATTGCGGCAAGGCGGAACAGGCCGACCACGAGCAGGATCGGCGAGAGCATCTGCGTGACGAGCAGGAACTGGCGGTACAGGCCGCGTCCGCGAAACGGAAAACGCGCGAGCGCGTAAGCGGCGGGCAGGCTCACCGCGAGTGCGAGCGAGGTCGACAGCAAACTGATGATCGTGCTGTTGCGCAGCGCGACGCCGAAGTTGGCCGCTTCCCACATGTCGACGAAATTGCTCCACTGCCAGTGCACCGGCAGCCAGCGCGCCGGGTACACGAAGATCTCCGAAGCCGGTTTTACGGCGGTGAAGAACATCACCGCGAACGGAAACAGCACGACGATCACGAGCGGCGAGAGCGCGAGCCAGCACCACAGCGAGCGCTTTGTCCGGGCACTGAGACTCATGACGGCGCTCCTTCTTTCGCGCGTTGCAGACGCAGATAGGCAATCGAGAACACGAACAGCATGACGAGCATGATGAGCGACACGGCAGCAGCCTCGCCGGGGCGTCCGAGCCGGAACCCCAGTTCGTACAGGTACGTGACGAGAATGTGCGTGCCGTTGTCGGGGCCGCCCTGGGTCATGACCCAGATGATCGGAAACGAGTTGAACACGTAGATCACGTTGAGCAGGATCGCCATGTTGATGAATGGGCGCAGGAGCGGCATCGTCAACAGGCGGAACTGCTGCCATGCGCTCGCGCCGTCGATGCGCGCGGCTTCGTAGATATCGCCCGGCACCGAGGAGAGGCCGCCGAGGAAGATCGTCACCGTAAACGGAATCGACACGAGAATGCCGACCGCGATTTCCACCGGAAACGCGAGTTCGGGCGTGGCGAGCCAATGTATCGGGCCGCCGATCAAACCGAGCCGCTGCAACGTGACGTTGACCATGCCGTAGTCGTCGTTGAAGGCCCAGCGCCATACGACGGCGGTCATCGTCAGCGAGACGGACCACGGCAGCATCACGATGGTGCGGGCGATGCCGCGACCGTGAAAGTCCTGATTCAGAATCAGCGCGACCGGCACCGAGATCGCGACGGTGCCGCCCACCACGCACACGGTCCAGACAATCGTGCGGCGCACGGAAGAAAGAAACACCGGGTCCTGGAACACGTTGATGAAATTCTGCAGACCGGTGAAGTCGCGAATCGCGCCGAAGCGCGACACCTCGTGCAGCGATTGCCACACGATGTTGAAAATCGGGTAGCTGATGATGAACAGCGCGAGCACGAGGCTCGGCGCGATCAGCAACCAGGGCGCGTGCGCGCGCGGAGAAACGGAACGGCTCATGCGTGCTCGATCGTAAGACGCGCCCGCGTTACACGGCGGGCGCGACGGAATGGGCCGGAGAGTACATCAGTCAATCGGACTGTTGGGTGAAGCCGTGCCGAAGCGGACTCGCGCGCCGTCGTGGCAACGGCGGCGCGCGTTCCGGATTCTACCCGTCAACGCCCGATTATTCCGAACGACGATGCCTCAGTGACCAAGCGACTTGTTCGCCTGCGCCGCCGCGGCATTCAGCGCGTCGGCCGGTTGCGCCTTGCCGAGGTAGATCGCCTGCATCGCGTCGGTTACGGCCTTCGCGGTGTCTTCCCAACCCGTCACGGTCGGCGCGAAGTGAGCGGTCGGCAGCAACGCGACAAATGCTTTGGTATCCGGATCGTTGAATGCCGGGTCCGCTGCTTCGGCCTTCATGGTCGGCAGGAAGCCTTCGGTCGTCGTGAACTCGACGCGCGGTTCCTTCGTGAACAGATAGTCGAGGAATTTCCACGCGCTCTTCTTCACTTTCGAGTTCTTGAACATCACGATCGAATCGGTGACCGCGTATGTCGCGTGCGTCGTGCCCATCGGCACCGGATCGATGCCGTACTTGAGGTTCGGCGCTTCCTTCTTGATCTGCTTGGCGAGGAACGGCGCCGAGATCACCATCGCGACGCGGCCCTGCTTGAAGAGGTTCTGCACGTCTTCGCGGCTATAGCCGGTCACGCCCGGTTGCGTGAGCCCCTGGTCGATCATCGTCTTGTAGAGCGTGGCGGCCTTGATGCCGGCCGGCGAATTGAACGCGGCCTTGCCGTCCTTGCCGACCACGTCGCCGCCGTTGGTCCACAGCGCGTAGTAATAGTAGACGTCGGTTTCGATTTCCTTGCCTTGCAGACCGAAGCCGGCAATGCCTTGCGCCTTCAGTTTCTTCGACGCATCGATCACGTCGTTCCAGCTCTTCGGGCCGTCGGGATAGCCGACCTTCGCGAGCAGGTCCTTGTTGTAGTAGAGCGCGCGAGCCGAAGCGGCAATCGGCAGGCCGTAGGTCTTGCCGTTGATCTGGCCAGGAGCCAGGAACGGCCCGATGAAGCGGTTCTTGAAGTTCGCGTCCATGTAGCCGTCGAGCGGCTCGGCTACGTCGTCCTTCACGAAGTCGAGCAGCCAGCGCGTGCCGACGATCGCGAGGTCGGCGTTGGCGCCGCCGGAAATGTCCGTTTGCAGCTTCTGTTGCAGCGTGTCCCAGTTCACGTCTTCGATCTTGATGGTCGTGCCGGGGTTGGCCTTCTCGAAGTTGCGCGCCATTTTCTCGAAGTACGGCGCGGTGGCATCGCTGTAGTGGGCGACGGTCACGCGGACCGTGTCGGCGTGGGCCGCCACGGCGATACCTGCAAACGCGAGCGCCACGGCGACTTTGCCTAGCGCGAGGGAAGCACGGGCATGCAACGACATTTCTCTCTCCTGTGGGTGGTTTGCCGCCGTCGCCGGCCGCCTTGGGTTGATTGTTTGAAAAAATCCTACATGACGAAAAATGGCTTGTCACGTAGGGTCTGCGATATTTCTTTTACCCCGGGTTTGTGCATAAGATGCTGTAAAGCATGGGGTATTCTGCATTGCGTGATGACACGAAAACCCATTCTTCGGGATCACCACGAGCGTGGCTCGCATCAGGCTTGTAGGAAATTTACAGAGTGGTCCGCGGCTCGGGTGGCACGGGCGGGGCGTGGACGAGTGAGGTCGAGATGAATCGTGTGGTGTTGGTGACAGGGGCGTGCGGCGGGATCGGCAGCGTGTTGTGCAGGCGCTTCGTGGCGGAGGGCGACACGGTGCTCGCGCTCGACATCGACGCGGCCGCGCTGCAAGCGCTGAGCGCGCAACTCGGCAAGGACAACGTCACGCCGGTCGCGGTCGATCTCGGCGACGCCGCTGCGGTGCAGCAGGCGGTGGCCGCGGCGATCGCGACGCGTGGGCCAGTCGACGTGCTGGTCGCGAACGCGGGCGCGGCGCTCGGCACGACGCTCGCGACGACCGATGCCGCGAGCTGGCAGCGCGACGTGCATCTGAATCTGAACGGCACGTATCACACGGTGGAAGCGGTGCGTGCCTCGATGATCGAGCGGCAACGCGGCGCGCTCGTGCTGATCGGCTCGGTGAACGGACTCGCGGCGCTTGGCCATCCCGCGTATAGCGCGGCGAAGGCCGGGCTCGTCAGTTATACGAAAGCACTCGCCATCGAACTGGGCCGCTACGGCATTCGCGCGAACATCGTGTGTCCGGGCACGGTGAAGACGCAGGCGTGGCAGGCGCGGGTCGATAAAAACCCGCAGGTGTTCGAGGACCTGAAAAAGTGGTACCCGTTGCGCGACTTCGCGACGCCCGACGATATCGCCGACGCGGTGCTGTTTCTCGCCTCGCCGATGGCGCGCGTGATTACCGGCGTCGCGCTGCCGGTGGACGGCGGGTTGATGGCGGGCAACCGTTTGATGGCCGAGGAACTGACGCTCGAATCGTTTTGAGCCGGCGCCTTGAGCGCATGGGTAACGACGCAGGCAAGACAACACGCAGCAAGACAATGAGGACAGCATGGCAGCAGTGCAACTGAGCGGCATCTTCAAGCGCTATGGCGACACGCAGGTCGTGCACGGCATCGATCTCGACATCGACGACGGCGAGTTCGTCGTGCTGGTTGGTCCGTCGGGCTGCGGCAAGAGCACGCTGATGCGGATGGTGGCGGGGCTCGAAGAGATCAGCGGCGGCGATCTGATGATCGGCGGCACGCGTGCGAATACGCTCGCGCCGCAGCAGCGCAATATCTCGATGGTGTTCCAGAGCTATGCGCTCTATCCGCATCTGTCGGTCTACGACAACATCGCATTCGGTCCGCGGATTCGTAAGGAATCCTCGGCGAGATTCAAGCCGCGCATCGACGCCGCCGCGAAGATGCTGAATCTCAGCGGCTATCTGGACCGCTTGCCGCGCGCGCTGTCGGGCGGCCAGCGGCAACGCGTGGCGATGGGCCGCGCGGTGGTGCGCGAGCCGTCGCTGTTCCTGTTCGACGAACCGCTGTCGAATCTCGACGCGAAACTGCGCGTGCAGATGCGCACCGAAATCAAGGCGCTGCATCAGCGGCTGAAGAATACGGTGATCTACGTCACGCACGATCAGATCGAGGCGATGACGATGGCCGATCGCATCGTCGTGATGAACGCGGGGCGCATCGAGCAGATCGGCATGCCGCTCGAACTGTACGACCGGCCCGCGAATCTGTTCGTCGCGAGCTTTCTCGGTTCGCCGTCGATGAATTTTGCCGAGGGCGTGATCGTCAATCGCACGCAAGGCGCGGGTCTTGCGCTGAAACTCGCGGACGGCGGCGAGGTCGCGCTCGACGGCGCGCCGGCCTCGGCGGTGGTTGGCGCGAAGGTCACGCTCGGCGTGCGGCCCGAGCACATCGAAATCGCGACGCAAACGCCCGATGCCGAGCTCGATGTCGAAGTGATCGAGCCGACCGGCGCCGAGACGCATCTGTATGGGAAAATCGGCGTCGTCACATGGTGCGTGACGACGCGCGAGCGCTCGAGGATCGAGCCCGGCCAGCGAGTCGCACTGCGCTTGCCGGCCGAATGCATTCATCTGTTCGATACGGAGAGTGGACGCAGGCTGGTCTGAACCGCGTGTTGCCGCTCGGGGCTCATTCGAGCCGAACCAGCCGCGAGCGACGCGGGTCCCTCTGTAACAGACCCTAAGGAACACCGGGTGTCCGCAGCGAACTTGATTCCCCATATCCGCGGCGCGCTTGCGAGTCTGCGGCCCGCCGAGCGCAAGGTCGCCGAGATGGTGCTCGCCGACGTCGACTTCGCGATGCGCGCGAGCATTACCGAACTCGCGCAACGCGCCGACGTGTCCGAGCCTTCCGTCACGCGTTTTTGCCGCGCGATCGGCGCGCATGGTCTGCGCGACTTCAAGATGCAGCTCGCGCAGAGCGTGGCGGGCGGACTGCCGTACGCGTCGGCCACGGTCGCGCGCGACGACGACGTGCAGACCCTGATGGACAAGGTCGGCGAGGCGGCGATCGATGGCATCACGCACGCGCGTGGCGCGCTCGATCCGGCCGTGGTCGAAAGCGCGATTGCCGCGCTATCGAGCGCGCGGCGCGTGTTTTTCTTCGGCGTGGGTTCGGGCTCGGGGCTCGTCGCGCAGGACGCGGCGCTGCGCTTTCTGCGTATCGACATCGCCGCGGCGTCGTTTACCGACGGTCATTTGCAGCGGCTTTACGCGGGCCTGATGGAACCCGGCGACGTGGCGTTCGCGATCTCGCATTCGGGGCGCAGCGTCGAGGTGAACGAGAGCATCCAGATCGCGAAGGAGCGCGGCGCGACGACAATCGCGCTGACCAACGTCGGTTCGCGGCTTGCCTGGCTCGTCGATATTCCACTGCTGCTGCGCGTGCCGAGCCCGATCGATCCGAATACGCCAGGCGTGTCGCGGCTCGTGCAGTTGTGCATCATGGATGCGCTGGCGATCGGCGTCGCCTTGAAGGCCGGTCCGCAGACGCTCGAAAAGATGCGCCATGCGAAGGCGAGGCTCGGGTCGCATGAGCCGGAGGGGGCGGGGTAGGTGTCGCTTGGCGGAAAAGCGCCTACGTCCCCCCACTTTCCGCATCGTTCGCTGCCATCCACCCGAACCGTCGCGACAATCGCAGTGTGGCGGCGCGCAAGATCCGCGCAGGCTGGCCCGACGGTTCGCAATCGAAGCTGCCGCTTGTCCCCATTACCGCAAGCACGACGCAGATGCTGCCCGTGTGATCGAGCACGGGCGCGGCGAGCGTGTCGATGCCAGGCACCGGACGGCTCAATGCGGTATCGATGCCATGCGAGCGAATCTGCGCGAGACGTTGCGCGTAGCGGCTTTTTTGCGTGGCGATAGCCGTTGCGCTCGCGCCTGCGAGCCGCAGATGATCCTGGGCGAGCAGACCCACGCGCACGTCGTCGGCGACATACGCAGCAAACACGCGGCCAATCGCGGTATTGACGAGCGACATCACCGTGCCGACCCGCAAGCTCACATGCAATGGCCGTGCCGCTTCTTCGAGGCGCACGACGGTCGGCCCGAGCGGTCCGAGCACCGCCATCGCGACGCTCATGCCGGTCGAGGCCGCAAGATCGATGACTTCGGGCTCGGCCTCGCGCGTCGGCGAGAGGCGCTGCAAGCCGATCAAACCCAGTTCGAGCGCAAGCGGTCCGGCCTCGAAGCAGCCCGCCGCATCGCGGCTCAGCAGACCGATTTTCAGCAGACTCACGAGATGCGGAAACGCTTTCGCGGGCGGCATGCCGGCCGCGGCTGCGAGATCGCGCAGACTCAGCGGCCGCGCGGCGGTGGCGAGTGCGTTCAGCAGGTCGCCGGTGTTGTCGAGCGCTTGAATGCCGCGCTGCGGTTTGGCGTCGGCGTCGTCGGGAGAGAGCGGGGCGGAATCGGTCACGATGGAAAGCGGGCTATAGGGATGAGGCGAGTGCCAATGTCGAAGACGCGGAAGAAGACACCGCGAGTTCGGCGCCGATCTCGCTCGCCGTGGCGAGCAACGCATGCGCAAGCGGGCCGTCGGCAGCCACGTCGATCGCGCCGGTCGAGCCGATTACCGTCAGCGCGAGTAGAAGGCGGCCTTCGCCGTCGAGCACCGGCGCACTCAGACTGCTGATGCCGGGACTCGGCGCGTCGACACTGCTCTCGAGCCCGCGCGCGCGAATGCGTTCGAGCGTCGTCTCGAACGCGGCGCGTCCGGCGGGTGTCGTCATCGCGCGCTCGGCTGCGCCGGACTGATTCGCCCACATCGCGTCGAGCGTCTCGCGCGGCAGATACGCGCAAAACACGCGTCCCGTCGAGGTCGCCGGCAACGACATCACGGTGCCGATATGCAGATTGACGTGCAGCGGGAACCCCGCATGCTCGTAGCGGACGATGGTCGGCCCCTGCGGCGCGGCAATGCAGATCGCGACGCTAAAGCCGATCGCCTCGGCGAGCGCCGCGACGCGCGGCACGGCGGCGCGGAATGCGGGCTGGTTTTCGAGCCGCAGCAGACCGAGCCGCAGCGCGAGCGGCCCAGGCTCGTAACGGCCCGACAGTTCGTCGCGCTTGATGAGTCCCAGGCGGCTCAGGCTCACGAGGTAGGCATGTGCCTGGCCTGGCGCGATCTGCGCGGCACTCGCGAGATCGGACAGCGCAAGCGGAACGCGAGCGCCAGCGAGCGCGAGCAGCACGCGGCCGCTCACTTCGACGCTTTGAATGCCGCGTTGCGGTTTGGCGGTTTCCGGGGGCGCATTGTCGGCGCTGTCAGTGCTGCCGCTGCTCAGGCGTGAGCCTTTGCTCCTCGCGCGGCTTGTAATCGCCGTACCGTTCGCGCTTGCCGCCGATTTCGTCGCTTTGCTCACATTCGCGTTCGTCCGTAAAAAGCGCTTCATGTTAATCGAAGGATTGCCTTCTCCCAAGACCGCGCCGGGCAAGAGCTACCCGATAGGCGGCTTTCCAGGAGCCCAGTCGACCGGGTGTTCGAGCGAGACCTGCAAGCGGCCGCGCAACTCGGGATGTACCGAAGCCTGGTTGAGGACGGCCATGCCGCCAATCTGCCGTAAGGTTTCGTCGGTCAGCGGAGCAGTCGGGTCGTCGGAGCCAAGCGGCACATTCATTGCCGATCCGCGCGCGATCTGCCGGTCGATGGCTCCCTGGATTTCGTCCCGGTACACGGTACACAGCTGGAGCTGTTGCGTTTCCTCGTTATAAAAAATCACGGTGGCACGAAGGCGTTGGGTCATTTCATCAACCTCTGCAGTGCTGGTAATTTGCGAATGCTGTTTGCTTGCACATGGATTCTGCGCGTCGCCGTTGGTTTGCGTATAGCGATACTTTTAGCTATTGACAAATAAAACGTGACGACCATACCATGCATTCACCCCGACACACCGGCGCAACGACCGAACACAAAGCGGGGCGAGACAAGCTTCCAATCCCGCCGGCCCTTCGGTCTTTCAGCCGATGCGCCACGCCGTCTCGCCTCGCCCCACCCCCGACGGAGACAAGCATGGCAAAGGCATTTGCATCGCAGGCCGATCTCGAAGCGAAGAAAGTCACGTGGACCCAACTGTCCGAGAACGCCTATGCGTACACCGCCGAGGGCGATCCGAACTCGGGCGTCGTCATCGGCGACGACGGCGTGCTGATCGTCGACACCACCGCGACGCCCGCCATGGCGCAGGACCTGATCGCAAGGATTCGCAGCGTCACCGACAAGCCGATCAAATACGTCGTGCTGTCGCACTACCACGCGGTGCGCGTGCTCGGCGCGTCCGCGTATTTCGCCGAGGGCGCGCAGCAGATCATCGCGAGCCGCGGCACGTACGAGATGATCGTCGAGCGCGGCGAAGCGGACATGAAGTCGGAGATCGAGCGCTTTCCGCGCCTCTTTGCCGGCGTCGAAACGGTGCCGGGACTCACGTGGCCGACGCTCGTGTTCGAGCGGGAAATCACGCTGTTTCTCGGCAAGCTCGAAGTGCGCATCGCGCATCTGGGCGCCGGTCATACGAAAGGCGACACGATCGTGTGGCTGCCGTCGCAGAAGGTGCTGTTCTCCGGCGATCTCGTCGAATACGAAGCGGCCTGCTATTGCGGCGACGCGCAGCTCGAACAGTGGCCGGCCACGCTCGAAGCGTTGCGCGCGCTGCAGGCCGACAAGCTCGTGCCGGGCCGCGGCCCCGCGCTGACCACGCCGGCCGACGTCGACAAGGGCCTCGATTACACGAAGGATTTCGTCACGACGCTATTGCAGACGGGCCGTGAAGCGGTCGCGCGAAAGCTCGACCTGAAGGCCGCGATGGCGCATACGCGCGAGGCGATGGACCCGAAGTTCGGCCACGTCTTCATCTACGAGCATTGTCTGCCGTTCGACGTGTCGCGCGCGTTCGACGAAGCGAGCGGCATCGCGCATCCGCGCATCTGGACCGCGCAGCGCGACAAGGAGATGTGGGCCGCGCTGCAAGTCTGATAGCGCGGGAGCGCAGAAGCAGAAACACCGCAGCAGAGAGCCTGGCGCGGAAGCAGACCGGCGCGGAAGTACACGCGAAGCCGCGCCGTAAAACGCGGCGGGACGGAGACACAAGATGAGCATCGATTATCAGGCGCTGTCGTTCGAATATCGGCCGTGCCGCGAGCAGCGCATGCCAGGTGCAGAGGAGCCGGCGGCCTATCCGGTGATCGTGGTCGGCGCGGGACCGGTGGGCTTGGCCACCGCGATCGATCTCGCGCAGCAGGGCGTGCCGGTGGTGCTCGTCGACGACGATTGTTCGCTATCCAGAGGATCGCGGGCGATCTGTTTCTCGAAGCGCTCGCTCGATATTTTCGATCGCCTCGGCTGCGGGCAACGGATGGTCGACAAGGGCATCAGCTGGAACGTCGGCAAGGTGTTTCTGAAGAGCGAACTCGTCTACACATTCAACCTGCAACCGGAAGCGGGGCATCACCGGCCCGCGTTCATCAATCTGCAGCAGTACTACGTCGAAGGCTTTCTGCTCGAACGTGCGCGGGAACTCGCGAATCTCGAGATTCGCTGGAAGAGCAAGGTGGTCGGCGTGCAGCAGAACGGCACGCCGGGCGCGTGCGACGCGAGCGTCACGCTGAGCGTCGAAACGCCGGACGGCATCTATGCGCTGCGTGGCCGCTATGTGATTGCTGCCGATGGCTCGCGCAGTCCGCTGCGCAACATGATGGGACTCGACAGCAAAGGCGTGACGTTCCGCGACCGCTTCCTGATCGCCGACGTGAAAATGGAAGCGGAGTTTCCTGTCGAACGCTGGTTCTGGTTCGATCCGCCGTTTCATCCGAATCAATCGGTGCTGTTGCATCGGCAGCCGGACAACGTATGGCGCATCGATTTTCAGCTTGGCTGGGACGCCGATCCCGCGCTCGAAAAAATGCCCGAACGCGTCATGCCGCGCGTGCGCGCATTGCTCGGCGCCGATGCGAAGTTCGAACTCGAGTGGGTCAGCGTCTATACGTTTTCGTGTACGCGCATGGCGCGCTTCCGGCACGGCAACGTGCTGTTCGCGGGCGACTCCGCGCATGGCGTGTCGCCGTTCGGCGCGCGCGGCGCGAATAGCGGCGTACAGGACGCCGAGAACCTCGCATGGAAACTCGCAATGGTGCTCGGCGGCAAGGCGCCCGATGCATTGCTCGACACGTATGCGAGCGAACGCGAATTCGCCGCCGACGAAAACATTCGCCACTCGACGCGTTCGACCGATTTCATCACGCCGAAGAGCGCGGTGAGCCGCGTGTTTCGCGATGCCGTGCTGAAGCTGTCGCGGCACTATCCGTTCGCGCGTCAGTTGACGAATAGCGGGCGTTTGTCGGTGCCGGCCGTGTTGCGCGATTCGCCGCTCAATACGCCGGACAAGGACCGTTTCGAGGGCGCGCTGGTGCCGGGCGCCGCGTGCGTCGACGCGCCGCTGCGGATGGATGGCGAGCCGGCCTGGTTGCTGCGGCAACTCGGCGAGCCATTCACGGGTATGTTGTTCTGCGACCAGCATGGCGTCGATCAGGCGACGCGGACCGCGTTGAACGTACTGCGCGCGGCGCCGATTCCGCTGAAGCTCGTCATCGTGATGCTGGGCGAAGTGAGCGATGATGCTTTCACGCTGACCCACCTGCCGGCGAATATCCGCGTGGTGCACGATATCGAGGGGCTGGCCGGCACGCGCTATGACGCGAAGCCCGGCACGTTCTATCTGATCCGGCCGGATCAGCACGTCTGCGCGCGTTGGCGGCGACTCGACGCCGAGGCGGTCGAGCATGCGCTCAGGCGTGCGCTGTGCGTCGAAGGCGCGGCCGGGAGCATGCAGGCGAGCGCCGATGTACGTGCAAGCGCGAATGCCATACCGGCAGCGCACTGAAGAAACACTAAAGAGAGAGTCGGGAGACAGACATGGCACTGAATACGCAACCGAATCTCGCGCGCCCCGATGACTTCTACGAAGCGCTGATCGACATGCATCGCGGGCTCGACGATGCGCAGAGCCAGTCGGCCAATGCGCAACTGATTCTGCTGCTCGCGAATCATATCGGCGATGAAGCGACGTTGCTCGAAGCGATGCGCCGCGCGCGCGAGGGGGCGCTCGAAAGCTAACGCAAAGCGTGCGTTAGGCGGCGGGTTGCGTCGTTCCCTTCGGCCAGCCGATCAGCCACGCTTTGGTCACCGGTTGCGCGACCGCGACCGCCGCGCGCACCTGGCCGCCCATCGGCAGATCGTGTACGTGCCACTCGCCGTGATGCGCGAGATCGAGTGCGACGCTCGCCGTCTCGCCGGAAAGCAGATTCGGCTCGACAACGATCGACGTATCGCGCAGTGCGCTGCGCAGGCTGGCGTAGCGCGCGAGCCGGTGCAGTCCTGCGGGCGAGGCGTCGAGCGTCGGGCGAGGCGCGGGCACCACGACGCTCAGGCCGAGCGCCGTCTTCGCGAGGCCGATCACGATCCAGATACCGCCATACACGATATCGACGACGATGCCGCGCCCGTCGCGTGGATGATGCGCGCGCAGCTTGTCGTCGCCGTCGTCATGCAATTCGACGTCGCGCGGCTTGCACTCGAACAGATGCGCGACGATCCAGCGCGCCACCACGCGCGCGCTGATGAAGCGCTTGCGCAGCGCCGCGTTCGGATGCATCCGCGCGCGCTCGCGTTCCGACTTCGACAGCCACGAGTCGCCTTCCTGCACGGACACCGGCAACCATTCGCAACGAAAGCGCCACAGCAGCAGTTCGCCCGCCGACGGGATGACGGCATGGCGCGGAAAGTGGCGGCTCAGCGGACAGGGTGCGAAGGCGGGTGCGATGGACGGACGCGCGGCAACCGCAAGGTCCGCTTCCGGTGACATGAGCATCGATCGCGTCCTCAATGCATATAGGTGACGCGGCGCGCCTGCACGTCGAGTTCGACGCCGGCGTCGAGCAGGTCGATCGCGAACCAGCGCAGCAGCTTCAGCACGCCGCTGGCCGAAGGCGCGGGCAGCCACTCGTTCAGCATGCGCAACGCGGCGCCGCTATGGGTCTTTTGCAGCAGCGCGATGGCTTGCAGGATCACGGCCTCGTCCTTGCCGAGTTCGGTCGCGCAGCGGCAACGCATGTCGAGCGGACGATAGGAGGCGCGCATCAGCGAGCGCATCAGCAGATCAAAATGCTCGATGCCTTCCTTGCGCAAGCCGGCGTCGCTGAGGATGTCGTGCCAATGCCGGCTGCCGCGCACGGACTCGCAGGTCGGCCGCAGCCATGTGCGCACGGCGCTAAGCACGGTGTGATCGGGCGTGCAGGCGGTCTCGTTCGGATGATCGTCGACCAGTTCGGGGCGGCTGCTGTATTGATAGCGGAAGTTCATCGATGCTCCTGAATGGACGCAGTCCAGAAAGTCGCGCCGGCCGGGTTGGACGATGCCGCGTCGCAGGCCGGCGTAACGCGCAGGCGACGGTTCGGCGCCGACGCGGCAAGCGCGTCGGGTTTTATTCGGTGGGTTGTCGGTGGCATGGCCATGGGTGGAATCATGGGGCAAATTTCTTGTTAATGCAAATCATTCTCATTTAATTGGATGGGTGTAGGGTAGATAGGGGTGTTTGTGCTTTCATTTAATGCAACTAACGGTCAATGGCGTGCGCTGCCCCCGACAAGCTATGTGGGCAAGCGGTCGAATCGGAAAGTCACGCAAGGGGCGTGCGTGGTGATGTCAGGCGGGGGACTCTTACTGGCGAAGCATCAGATATGCGATGAAGGCTCCAATCAGCACGACACCCGCGCCATAGAGAACCGGTTTCTTTCTGAGCACGTCGAGCCTGGAGACAGGGGGCTCGTTTTCACCGTCGAGGTCCCAATAGTCAATGCCGGGATCGCCTGTCAGATTGACGATGATGATGCCGGCCGAACCCACAATCAGCACGAGTAACAGCAGGAAAACGGGGGGTGACATGTCGAAGTCTTGGCTTATTCGGTTGCCCAATGCGTGAAGACGAGTCGTTCTTCCTGATAGATGTCGTTTGCGGCTTCGCCGGCCATTCCGCCGAGGTTACTGCCAATATAAACGAGCGCCACCGCGCACGCGGGTTCAGCAGGACCGCACACGAAGGACACGGCAAAGCCTGCAAGTCCACCGCCAATCATGCCGCTCGCGATGATGCTGCCTTGTCGAGCGACTTCCTTAACCCTGTCTCTGGCTGCGATAATTTCACCCGTTGCCAGAACCGCAGTGAACAGGATTGCTATCCGAGCACTGATCCGAAGCTTGCGTACCTTGGTCGTGACATCAGCATTGCCGCCACCCGCCTTCCTGAGCACAGTGTAATAGACGGCGTTGCGCTCTTTCGTAGTCAGAGCATCAAAATTCTTTCCGAACTGAGCCTGGGCATACCTGTTCAGGTAATAGTCAAACCCCCTTGCCGTGAGCTTGAGCTTTTCCGCTTTCGCTACACCCACCGCAGAAGTGTACTTGCGATACTCAACAAAAAGCTTGTCTCGCAAGTCACTGCAATACTCGGCGCCTTCCTTTACCGTCATGCTGCCATCAGCAACTTCCTGGCGCACCTGGTCTGAGATCTCCTCGATGTGTTTCACATACTGCTGACGCACCTTGTCATCAGAGACGGCATTGGCCGCAAAGGTGGTCGCGATTGCCTCATAGTTCGCAATCGCAGCTTCCAGAATCCCGCTCCTGATGTCGTGAGTCTGTTGAGTGTGAAACGAGCCGCTTACTATAGCCTGAGCATTATTCTGAGCCATATCATCACCCCATCATCGCCTGCAACAAACTACCCATCACCGACTGCCCCGAACTCTTATTGGAATCGAGCACAACCTCAACCTTCTGGCAAGGCGAGGCATTGGGTCTGGTGAAATAGATCTTGTTTTTGGAATCGAACACCCCGTTTTCCACCGATCCATCAGAAAAGTAAGCGCGGCAGCGCAAGCCCTCACAACTATCTCTGTCGTGCAGAGCGAAGCGAATCCAATGCCCGTTTGTCGCTTCATCTGCCAACGAGTTGCTCGAGGATCCAAGGTATATGCTCGCCAGTTCGTGCGATTCGAAGTTCATCGCCATGTTTGACTGAGAAGCAAGCATCACAGGCGAGGGATGGCACTTACACGAACAGATGTCACCCTCCAGTGCGGCCTGCTTGCCCATCCAGTTGCCAGGCCAGCGAGGACCTTTAGCCACAATCTGCCCCGTGGATTTACATGCTGGGCATGTCACGGCCGCTCCAATAAAGGTCAGTTCTGTTCCATGGTGGGTCATCAACGGGATGCCCTCAACGACAGTACCACCAGCAGACGACTTATCTCCGATTTTCAGATAGCTTCTCTTCATGCATGTACTCCAGCAATTAATTTTTGACATTCGATGATGTGTCCGTCGAGTATCTCCCTGTTGCAAGAAAGTCGTCGCTCAAACAGCGACGTAACGGCCTATAGAACGCTGCCTGAGCCGTATGCCGTCACACAATCGGAGAATTCTGAAAATGCTTGGAGAACCGAGCGTTTTTTTCGCTCGGCTTGATAGCTTGCAAGATCGAAGGGGAGAGAGACTGAAAAGATGGGCGCGCCGGAAAATCAGGTATTCGGCGCACCTCTGTAGAAATTTATTCTGAATTACTTTGGGTCGTTTCGGTCTGTCGGTAGACTGGTTCATGAACCCCGTGCCGCCGCCTGGCCTCTGCGACGATGCACTTCCATTCAGAAGGCGTTGCCCGCTCGCGGCATACTGCGATAAGAAGATCGCCAAGATCGTGATGTTTCTTGACGACTCCAGATTTGCCCTTGATGAGCCTCAATTCGTTTTGCAGCCGGGCCACGCGTGCATGCGCCTTGCCATGTTCGAGCGAACCCGGCAGAAAAGTCTTGATGGATTGTTCGGCGGCGGCGAGTGCGCAAACGAGTTCGGCACGTCGCTGTTCGAGTGCTTCGCGTTCGTACCGGATGGTAGTGTCGGTAACCGATAACAGGGATCGGGTTTGCTCGGGGCAAGTGGGGAACTGGCGCAAGATGCACCTCCTATTCGGGTTGGATACCCGGCTCCCCGACGCCAATCGGGGTGGCCGGGCACATGGCAAGGTTGGCGTACCGGTGAATAGGAAACCGGCGAGCGCAAGCGCTCCCCCACCAAGGCCCGGCCATTGGAGCGCTTGATGCGGGCGTAAAAAAACCGCCAATCGGCGGTTGCCCGCCTATTCCTTTTCCGGACGCCAATCCAGAGTCGCGGTGTCTACACGACTTGGCGAGCATAACGTACTGGGTCAGTGTCGATTTGCGTGGCTTGCCTCAGATCGAAGCACAGCGGCTTCACGCATTCGAACCTATCCCCTCACCACATCCCCCCGCCTACGCAAAACCGCAAGCAACGACACCCCATAAGGCAACGGCCCATGTGCGAGCCAATGCCGCTCGGCGCTGAAGATCCGATAGAGCACATCGTTGAGCACTCGCGGTGGAATCGCATCGCCGGTCGAGCGCTCGCGGCGCAGCAGCCGGTCGGCCCAGCGCGCGGCCACCGCGAGCGGATAGAGTAGCGTGTTGAAGTAGGTGATGCGCTCGACTTCATAGCCGGCGTCGGCCGCGCAACGCATCAGCGAGTCGCGGCTATAGCGGCGGTGATGATGCAGATATACGTCGTGCGCGCTCCATAGCCCCGGACCCGCGGGCACCGTCACGACGATGCGGCCGCCCGGTGTCAACAGGCGCTCTATGCCTGCGAGCGCGCCGACGTCATCGGCAATGTGTTCGAGGCAATCGAAAAAGCAGATTAGCTCGAAGCGCTCGCGGCCGAACGGCACGTCGTCGGGACAGCGGCTCGCGCGAATGTCGAAGTGGCCGCCGGTTTTACGCGCGCTCAACGCGCGCGCGGTCGGGTCCATTTCGAGGCCGCTCACGGTGCCGAAGCCGGCCAGCATATCGAGGTTGCCGCCGGTGCCGGAGCCGACTTCGAGCACGCGCGCGCCGCGTGGCAACGCGAGCCGTTCGAGCATCGTTCGCAGCACGTCGCGCCGCGCGCGAAACCACCAGTGCTCGGCTTCGGTCGCGGCCATTTCGAGGTAGGCGTCCGGGGACATGATGTTCTCCTCGTTCAATGACCGGCGACGCGCACGCGCGGCGCGGTCCGCCTGCGCATGAGCTCGACGCGCGCGAGGTGCGGCGCGCGCGCGTCGTGGCGCACGGTCGGCAGCACGGAGACTTTGCTCTTCGCCTGATAGCGGCGCCGCACGAGATACACGGGCCGCTCTTTCGACTCGTAGTAAATGCGGCCGATATATTCGCCGATCACGCCGATGCCGATCAGCTCGATGCCGCCCATGAACAGCATCAGCGAGATCGTCGAGGCATAGCCCGGCACCGGGTTGCCCGACCACAGCGTGTGGCCAATGATGTAGCCGCCGTAGAGGAACGCGAGCGTCGCGATCGACAGGCCGATATAAGTCCAGCTGCGCAGCGGCACGGTGCTGAAACTCGTGATGCCTTCGAGCGCGAAATTCCACAGCCGCCAGCCGGAGAACTTCGAATGTCCGGCGCTGCGCGGTTCGCGTTCGTATTCGACGATGACAGTCCGATAGCCGACCCACGCGAACAGGCCCTTCATGAAGCGGCGCCGCTCGGGAAGGTTGCGCAGCGCGTTGACGACCTGGCGGTCGATCAGGCGGAAATCGCCGACGTTCTCGGGCAGCTTCACTTCCGAGAGCGCGTTGTGCACGCGATAGTAGAGCGCGGCCGCCGTGCGTTTCGCGAACGTATCGCACAGGCGGTTGGTGCGCTTCGCGGCTACCACTTCGGCGCCCGCGCGCCAGTGCTCGACCATCACCGGAATCAGGCTCGGCGGGTCCTGCAGATCGGCGTCGATCGGAATCACCGCGTCGCCGAACGCTTCGTCGATGCCGGCGGTCAGCGCTGCTTCCTTGCCGAAGTTGCGCGTAAGGTCGATCACGCGAATGCGCCGGTCGCGGCTGTTTGCCGCGATCAGATGATCGAGCGTGGCGTCGCTGCTGCCGTCGTTGATGCAGACGATCTCGAAGCGCGTGCCCTCGATCGATTCGAGCACCGGCACGACCGCGGCGAAGAAGCGCTCGACGGCGGCCTGCTCGTTGTAGAACGGCACAACGAGCGAGATCAGTGGTTTGTTGGCGTGGGTTGACATGGCGTTTCCCCGTTTAGCGAATTGTTTTGAGCGCGGGTGCGTAGGCGAGGGCGGCGTTGTCATCGCCGCGGTCCCCCTCGATGCGCACGCGACGCACGATCATCAACAGCATCAGCAGCAGAACGATCGGTCCGAACTGCGGCATCCCGGCCGTGCGGTTGAAGAATTCATAGGCCGGCAGCAGCCAGGCGAGCGCGATCACGCTTTGCTCGCCGCGCAGCCATCCTCGGTCGAGACCAAGCGCGCTCAGGCAGACGATCGCGATACCGAGCCACGCCAGTTCGTAGTGCCACACGTACGGATTCGCGATCAGCGTGGCGACTGTGAAGCTGGCCGCGCGCAGGCGGATGTCGTGCGTGTTTCTCCATACCCGCCACGCGGCGGCCGCGGCGATCAGTGCAACACCGGCTTCCGCCGCATAGGCCACGGCAACCGGCACGCCGCTTTCGCGCAGTACCGCGAACGTGGTCGGCGACGCAAGCCAATAGCCTCTGCATTGTTCGAGCAGCGTCTCGCGCGCGAGTGCCGTGTTGACGAGAAAGAGCCGCACCGACTGCGTGCCGCAGACGAGCACGCTCAGCGCGCCGAACAGCGCCGCGCTGAACGCGGCGGCGGCCAGCGTGCGCCATGCGCGCGCGGCGATCAGCACGAGCGGAAACAGCACGGCCATTTGCGGCTTGATCGCCAGCAGGCCGATGCAGAGCCCCGCGCGCAGCGGATGACGGCGCATCAGGTAAAGCGCGAACGCGGCGAAGCTCGCGGTGAGCAGCGAGTTCTGGCCGAATGCGGCCGGCACGAACACGCATGGCAGCGCCGCGACGACGAACCATGCGAAGCGCGAGCCTCTGAAGCTGTCGGCGAGTCCGGAGACGCGCAGCGTGCCGGCCGTAAACACCGTCACCCCGAGGCCGACGAACACGAAGTACATGACGAGCGTCGGCAGCAACGCAAGCGGCGAGATGAGCACGAGGAACGTCGGCGGATAGAGCCACGGCATCAGGCTGCCGCGACCGATGTCCGGAAAGAGCGTCTGCTGGATGCGGTCGAACGAAGCATGGTCGTAGACCTGCGCCGCCGAGCCGTGCAGCAGTCCGTATGAAGCAGACCAGAAAATCGAAAAATCGAAACCCGGATGGGCGAATTCATGATCGGTGAAGCCGTGGCTCCAGAAGAACCACAACGACATGAGGACGACATACCCCACGACCATCGAGCCGCTGTAAAAGACGATGCGCTCGGGCGTGAGCCAATGACGCACCTGGTCTTCGGCGCCGCGCATGCGCAATTGCTGAGAAACGTACATGATCCCCGATCCCCGTGTGATCCGGATAAGGCCGCGAGGACCTTCCGGTCTTTCTGTTTGTTGATTCAGATTCCTAATCGTCAGCGTGCGACATCGAATGAAGAACGTGTCGTTTTGCACTGAACCGGTCAACTTATTGTTGGCGGAAATCGGTCCTACTTTCAAGCTCGCGTTTTCGAGCGTGGGCGCCGTGCGCTGCCAATGTCGGCAAAAAGTGGCCGAATCGGCCGCCTTAATGTGCGCTAGCCCACCAACGCGTCTCGTCGATGAGACGCTTCGGACAGACGCTCCCTTTGGCGAGGGCCGTTTTCGCGGTCAATTTCGTTTTTACCGAACCAGGGAAAGTCCCAGGAAAAAAATCCCGAGCTCCAATTGACGGGCCTCTACGCGGAAAGCGAAGTGTCCGGCGCGGTGCGAGAAATGTTGCGGAATCAGCACATTCAGGACGCGATTTCGGTGGCGTACGCGACGGCATCCGGCGCGGACCCGCATGTTTGCTGCATTCGTGCGTAGCTGGCCCCGTCCTTGCGATAGGTGTGGCACGAGTGCGGGCCTCGAGCCGACACCGAAAAATACACAGTACGGGGGAAGTATGAACAACCAGCTCACGCGACTGAGCGAGCGCCATCACGGCAGCACGGGCCATGCGCCGATGCTGCACCGGCGGCTCGCGGCCACGGCGCATCGGTTTGTCCGCTGGCTGCGCCTGCGCACCGGCGGCGCGCGCAGCGCGCTCCAATTCTCCCGTTCTTCCCGGTTCGTCTTGCCCGGTGTCTCGCTTGTGCGTGCCAGCGCGCAAATGACGAGGCATGGGCGGCGAAGCTAGCCTGCCGTTCGTTTTTTCCGCAGTGCCCGTAGTGCTTTCCCTCGCGCCAATTCCGGCCAGGGGCTTTTAATTAGACATCCAAAGGGAGTCAATCATGAAGAACGTTATCGCTCAAGCAGTCCGTTTTGTTCGTGACGAAGACGGCGTGACGGCCATCGAATATGGCCTGATTGCCGGCCTGATCGCACTCGGGATCATCGGCGGCGTCACGACGCTCGGTACGAACCTGAAAACGATTTTCGGCAATCTCGCTTCGTCGGTATAAGCCCGGTGCCGACGGACGAACGCTCCGATTCGTCCGTCGCCGCCGTGCGATTGCCCAGCACGGACCTGGGCTCCTCATTTCCAATCCTGCCGCATCGGCGGCACGGGTTGACTCACTGACTAACGATAGCGAGGCCATCATGACGCTGCCACCCTTGCCGCCGCATCCCGTGCCGCTCTGCGTGATCGCGCTGGTGATCGTGAGCGCCAGCACGGACATCACGGCGCGGCGGATTCCGAACCGCGTGATCGCGCTCGGCCTCGCCGCCGCGCTGGCCGTGCAGACCTGGCTTCACGGCCCGCTCGCCGGTCCGCTCGAATGGCTCGCCGGCGCCGCCTGCGGTTTCGCGCTGCTGCTGCCGTTCTATCTGCTGCGCGGCATGGCTGCCGGCGACGTCAAGCTGATGCTGACGATCGGTGCGTGGGTCGGCGCGGCGCTGACCTGGCGCATCGTGGTCGCGACGTTTCTGATCGGTGGCATCTGGTCACTGGCGTTCGCGTTGTACACAGGCCGCTTTGCGCGCCTGCTCGTCAATCTGCGGCAGCTAACGAGTGGCGGGTTTTTGGCGTCGCTGCGGCAGTCGAATCTGAATACGGCGGAATCCATCTCGGTCGGTGCGATTCCATACGGCGTCGCCATTGCGGCGGGAACCCTCGGGATGCTGTTCGCGGCCGCGGTCTAGCCAGGCGTCTCCATGAACCATGCAGGAGTGTTGCCATGAAAAACAGTCGTGCTTTAGTCATGCTGACGATCGCCGTGCTGGCGGGCCTCGCAGCCGTGAGTTTTGCGTCGCGATGGTTGTTGCAGACGTCCTCGGGCGCGGTGACGCCGGTGGCGGTCGCCTCGGGCGACATCAGTCTCGGCCAGCCGCTCAACCCGAACCTGATCCGCATGGTCAGCTGGCCCAGTGCGAGCGTGCCGCCCGGCGCGTTCGCCGACGGCAAGGCGCTCGACGGGCGCGTGCTGTTGACGAGTCTCGCGCCCGGCGAGCCGGTGCTCGAATCGAAGCTCGCGCCGCAGGGCACGAAAGGCGGCCTGTCGGCGGTCATCGGCGCGGGGCATCGGGCGATCACGGTGCGCGTGAACGACGTGGTCGGCGTGGCGGGCTTCGCCCTGCCGGGCAACTACGTTGACGTGATCGTCAATACGCAGGAAGCGGGCAAGGCCGACGCGCAGCAAAGCATTTCGAAGATCGTGCTCGAAAAGATCCTCGTATTGGCGGTCGCGCAGCAGGTGAGCCGCGACGACACCGCGCCGAAGGTGGTCAACGCGGTGACGCTCGAAGTCACGCCCGAGCAGGCCGAGAAGCTCGACCTTGCGCGCAGCGTCGGCACTTTGTCGCTGGTGCTGCGCAACCAGGTCGACAAGCAGACCGCGAGCACCGAAGGCGCGACCAAGCTCTCGCTGCTCGACATGCCGGCGTCGGCGCCGGCGCCCGAGCCGGTGCCGACGGTGCGTACGCACTATGTCGCGCGTCCGGCGCCGAAGCGCAACTGCATCGGCGTGCTGTCGGGCGTGACGGGCAGTGTCGAATGTTTCTAGGGCGGCTGCGGCGCGCCGGCTGACGAAGCGCCGCGACCTGAATAACAAAGGCAGTCAGGAACGTCTCGATCCACACACTTCGAGCGACGGGGGCAGCAACATGAAAACAGAACAACGCTTCTTATCCGGCAGCGGCCTGCGCTGTCGCGCGCTCGGCGGCACGATGCTCGCCGCGGCGCTGTGCACCGGCCTCGCGGCCATGCAGGATTGTGCCGCGCAGAACATGCCCGGCGGCCAGATGCCGGGCTGGGGCATGCAGAGCCCGCCTCTGCCGGTCGGCCGCGGAGCCGTGCCGATGCTCGTCAGCAATGCGGCGATTCCGAGCGCGATGGCGAGCGGCAAGGCGGTGGCTTCCGCGCAACTCACGGGGCCGAATTGCACCGGCGAGATTCGCGACGAGTCGAACGTATCGGTGCCCGTTGGCAAATCGGTTCTCGTGCCGCTCGCCGAACCGGCGCGCAATCGCACGCTCGGCAACCCGGTGGTGGCCGAGGCCACGCTCGTCTCGCCGCGCACGCTTTACGTGGTCGGCATGGCGGTGGGCACGACCAACATGATCGTGCAGGGACGCAGCGGCTCGTGCCAGATCATCGACGTGAGCGTCAGCGTCGATGCGGAAGGTTTGCAGCGCACGCTCTCGCAACTGTTGCCGAACGAGCACGGCATTCGCGTATCGAGCGCGGCCGGCAACCTCGTGCTCGCGGGCCGCGTGTCGAGCTCGCAGGCCGCGCAGCAGGCGATGGGCATCGCGAGCGCCTACGCGGGCGCCCAGCCCACGCAGCAACAGCAGGCCAGCACCGCGAGCTTCGGCAACGGCGGCTCGATCTCGCAGCAGAGCACGAGCGTCAGTAAGGGATCCGAAGTCATCAACATGATGACAGTCGATTCGCCGCAGCAGGTGATGCTCGAAGTGAAGGTCGCCGAAGTGTCGAAGACGCTGCTCAACCAGCTCGGCTCGGCGGTCAATATCCAGGGCGGTTTCGGTTCGTGGACCGGCGCGATCGTGAGCTCGCTGCTCGCGGGCGTCGGCAACGGCGTGCTGCTCAGCAAGGCGAACAACAAGCCGTTCAATCTGGCGCTCGACGCGCAGAAGAGCGACAGCCTCGGCAAGATTCTCGCCGAGCCGAACCTCGTCACGCTGAGCGGCCAGGAAGCCTCGTTCCTCGCGGGCGGACGCGTGTTCATTCCGGTGCCGCAAAGCAACGGCACGGGCGGCTCGACGATCACGCTGCAGGAAGAAGAGTTCGGCGTCGGCCTCAAGTTCACGCCGACCGTGCTCGCGGGCAGCCGCGTCAACCTGAAGGTCGCGCCGGAAGTGTCGGAGCTGTCGCCGACCGGCGTCACCGTAACGGCGACCGGCACCAGCGGCACGGCGATCCTGCCGCTCATCACGACACGCCGCGCGTCGACGACGGTGCAGATGAACGACGGCGAGAGCTTCGCGATCGGCGGCCTGATCCAGAACAACGTCACCGGCGCGCTGAAAGCGCTGCCCGGCATCGGCGAATTGCCGGTGCTCGGCACGCTGTTTCGCAGCACGTCGTTCCAGCAGGATCGCACCGAACTGGTCTTCATCATCACTGTGCATCTCGTGAAGCCGCTGCCGCCGGGAGACATTCCGCTGCCGACCGACAGCTTCGCGCAGACGTCCGACGCGATGGTCTACGCGACCGGCAACATGGAAGGCCGCCGGCCGGCAGCCCAGACCAAGGCTGCAACGACGCCGAACCCGAATGCACCGCAAGGGACGCCACCGGCAGCGCCGCAAGCCGAGCCGCAAGCGCAACCGGCGGCGCAAATGCAACCGGCGGCACCGGCCCCCGCTCCGGCGCAAGGGGCGACGACCGCACCGGCGGCCTTGCTGCCGCG